>NZ_JAKKRO010000023.1:0-67877 GCF_025654235.1 Shewanella sp. SM32
CAGGTATATTTTGCGCACCCTTATCGTTCTTGTGAACGAGGAGCGAATGAAAACGCCAATGGATTACTGCGGCAGTACGTCAAAAAAGGGGTTGATTTGAGGCTAGTGAGTGATGAATTAATCGAATTTGCTCAGAATAGAATTAACTATCGACCCAAAAAGTGTTTGAAGTTTAAGCAGCCTGCCGTGGTGTTTCACCAGTTAGCTGCTTAATTGTCGAGTGTCGCACTTCGGGGTTGAATTCGGGCACGAGTACTCACTTAGAAAGAAAGGTAGTTTTATATGAAAAGACAACAAGGTTTTACCTTAATTGAATTAGTCGTAGTGATCATCATCTTAGGTATTCTTGCTGTCACAGCGGCACCTAAGTTTATTAACCTGCAAGGTGATGCAAGAGCTTCAACTCTGCAAGGTTTAAAAGGCGCAATTCAAGGGGCTAATAGTCTAGTTTACTCAAAAGCGGCGTTAACAGGTAAAGAGGTTGGTTCTCAAACAGTGACTTTAGACTCTGGTACTGTGGCTGTCATCAATGGATATATGCGTTCAACTAAACTGTCATTAGAAGCTGGAATGGACATTACTTTTGATGTTGAAGCTGCTAGCGGTGGAACACAGGCAACTACAGCTGATTGGATAATTGCTGAAACAACTGGGACTCCTGGCTCTGCGAAAATTTATGCTCATGGTGCTCCAGCTAATTGCTTCTTAACTTACACTGAAGCAAAAGTAGCGGTAACAACAGGTACTGTTACTCCTGCTGAGCCTCCTAAATATGTGATTACGGATAGTGGTTGCTAATTCAACTGTTATCAAAAGGCCTGCCTAGCAGGCCTTTTTTTTAGATAAAATACGGTTCTTGCATGATGTTAAATAAATGAGCCAGCCCAGGGTTTTCCGACATTTATTTGCGTTAATCATATCGTTGGCAGAAACTGAACCTAGTACATGAAATCAGCAATTAACGCGAGTGATGCTTAAATTCTCTATGTCAAAACAGGCCGGATTTACTTTAGTAGAATTAGTAACGACCATCATCTTGATTTCAATTCTTGCTGTGGTTGTACTGCCACGCCTGTTTACTCAGTCTTCCTACAGTGTGTATAGTTTACGTAACGAGTTCATTAGCGAGCTGCGTCAAGTACAGCAAAAAGCGCTCAATAATACCGACAGGTGTTTTCGTGTAACCGTTTCTGGCACTGGCTATCAAGTGAGTCAATTCTCTACCCGAAATGGGGCGGTTTGTTCTGGTACCGCATTATCGCCAAACCCGCTTTATACCCAAGCTTTTCAAGGTGGTGCTCAATTAGTGCTAGTAGGCCCTAACAGTACTAATATCAGCAACTTCAGCCTCGATTTCGATATCGATGGTAGCACTTCGTTGGCTTGTAATGGGCCATGCATTAATGTGATTGCTAATGACACTGTGATGATTAACGTCTCCTCCGAGGGCTATATTTATGCGAATTAATCCTCGGTTGCTATTGGGCAAAGCATCAGTAAAAGCATCCAAAAAAGCCAAACCACAGCAGGGTTTTACCCTTATCGAATTAGTGATTGGCATGCTGGTGATTGCCATTGCGATAGTGATGCTAACCAGCATGTTATTCCCCCAAGCTGATCGTGCGGCCAGTACCTTACATAGAGTACGCAGTGCTGAGCTTGCACATTCGGTGATGAATGAAATCTGGGGTAAACGTTACGATCAAAACACTAATGCCAATGGTGGCACACCAGCCTGTGGTAGTCCGCTCGGTAGTAATTGTTCAACGTCATTAGGCCCTGAGTTCGGTGAGAGTCGTAACAACTTTAACGATGTGGATGATTACAACGGCTTAAATGAAACCGCGACTATGCTCAATTCGACCCAAACCTATGCAAATGCTTATCCTAACTATCGCTTAAGCGTCACCGTTGCTTATGGCGCAGTGTCCAATACTAAGCTAGTGACGATTAATGTGACTACGCCCGACAACGAAGTGATTACTTACAATATGGTGAGGAGTAATTACTGATGGCCTCACCTTTATCTGCGGTTAATAAAAAATCCACACTAGGTTTTACCTTGGTCGAGATGGTCACTGTTATCTTGATTCTGGGGATTCTCGTGGTCGGGGTGAGTAGTTTTATTATTTTTGGTACGCGGATTTTTGTTGAGTCGAGTTCAGTCGATCAAGTGCTAAGTCAGAGCCGTTTTGCCGTTGAGCGAATGACCCGTGAGCTGCGTAGTGCCTTGCCTAATAGCCTGCGAGTTAATACTGATTCGCTAACCTATCAATGTATTGAATTTGTGCCTATCGAAGCCAGCACGACTTATCTAACCATGCCAATTGTGCCTGCTGCTGCCGCGAGCACTGGGATAGTTATTCTAGATAATACGGTGAGTGCGATTCGTGTGAATCAATTCGCTTGGATCTATCCCTTGATTGATGCCGATGTGTATAGCAGCGCGAGACAAAAGCGGGCACAGGTTAAAACGATTGCGACTTCGCCTTCCCCTTTGGAGCATCAAGTGACGCTGACTTTTACTGCGCCAACACGTTTTGCAGAAGCATCACCACGACAAAGGATCTATTTTGGTTCGAGTCCAGTGAGCTATTGCTTTGAAAAGGGGCCAAGCGGCAATGAATTACAATTATTGCGTTATGCTGGTTATAGCTTTAATGCCATTCAGCCAAATCCTGCCGCTATGCCTGCCACTATGGGCACGGGCGTGCTAATGGCGCAAAGTGTGGCAAATGTTTTAAATAATGGTGCTGATTTACCGCTGATTTTAACGCCATCTAGCCTAGTGAATAATGCCATGGTGCATTTACAACCGCGGTTTAATGTTAATGGTGAGACGTTCCAATATCGACATCAAGTGCAGGTGATCAATGTTCCTTAATTCACATTGTCGCTCGGTAGGGCGTAACTCAGCATCCAGATCATCACTATCAAGATCGTCCTCTCATGCTTTACCTGCGCGTCAACGCGGCAGTGCATTGATTATTGGCGTGTTTGTGATCACAGTGATGTTTCTACTGGCGTCAGCCCTGATCAATATTGTGCAGGATGGCGATACTGGATTAACCCAGGAGGTGTGGGGGACTCGTGCCTTTGCCGCCGCGAACAGTGGCGCCGATGCCGCGTTAGCACAGTTATTTCCATTAAACGGTAGTGTAGGTATTTGTTTGGCAAGCAGTTCTTGGACTCCACCGAATGTAGTCGGTTTTCATGCTTGCCGTGTTGAACTTAGTTGTAAAGCATATGCCGTAGACACTGTCACCCAATATCTAATTAACAGTAAAGCGGTATGTGAGAGTGGTGAGATTCGCGTCAGCCGACAAGTTGAGGTAGAAGCCCGTGGTTAGACTTTTGATGATATTAAACTTGGCACCACGTTATCAAATTCATTATATGCGTTGCTTATTGCCTAACTTGCTGTTTATCTTTTTTATTCTTACCTCATCGCCAACTTATGCCGCAATTGATTGTAATAGTGTTTTCCCCGGGCCAATACAGAGTTTTAGTAGTAGCGGCGAACTCTATATGCAAAGCGGTGCGCTAATTGAAAATTATAATGTTTTAGATGTTTGCTTTAAAACGGTAAAAAATTACCATGAAATGAATGCCAATGCTTGTGGTATAGGGAAGTGTCAGATTTCGGGGACTCCCAGTTTGGCAAGGGCTGCACCCACTTTTGTCAATAGCTCTACTTCTGCAACCAATATTGTAGCCAATTGGACAACGCCCTCTGTAGAGCTTGGAACGACAGCGGGTTATGGTCAACGATTTAATAGTAGTCGTTGGGATATAGGCGCATTAACGATTAATACAGGCGGTAATGTCACCGTATCAGAGGCTTATTCAACATACGTTATAAAAGATCTGACCTTTTTTAATTCGAGCATTATGACTTTAAAAGCTGGTAAAACTTATATCATTGATGGCGATCTCAATCTTAATTCAGGCACATTAAATATAGTGGGTACGGGTGATACAAAATTGTATATTAAAGGTAGTTTCATCATCGATGGAGTATCGCAATTTATAGGGTTAAGCACATTAGATGTCTATATTAAGAATGATTTATTGGTTAGAGGTAGTGCTAAAGTTCAAGGGAGTTATTACGTTGCTGGTAACGCAACATTACAAGAAACCACTGTCTTAACTGGTCGTCTCAGTGCTAAAAACGTCACCCTAGAGAGCAATAGTAAGGTGATTTATGATGCCGGTGCACCAGTCTTACAATGCTTTAATGATACATTTTCCCAAACTACACTAAGCAGTGATTGGGTCGTTTCCCGCAGTAGCGGCACTTTTACTCCATCGATTCGTAGTGGCCGTTTACGCTTAACTGAAGCTTTATCTAATCAATCTACTGCATCGACCTATCAACGATTATTTCCTGCCGTGGCAAACCTAGTGGAGATCCAGTTTGATCATTATGCCTATGGTGGTAATGGTGCCGATGGCATTGCGGTGGTGTTATCGGATGCTTCTATAACGCCCCAACCCGGTGCCTTTGGCGGTCCCTTAGGTTATGGCTATAAGCCAGGGATTAGCGGTTTTGCTGGCGGCTGGTTGGGTATTGGGATCGATGAGTTTGGTAACTTCTCCGGTGAAGGTGGCAGTTATAATATCGGCCAACGTCGTCAATCTGTTGCGGTGCGTGGCTCTGGTACTGGTACCTCAGGATACCGTTATTTGAAGGGGACTTGTAACAATGGCAGCAGTAATACCAATGGCAACTGTTTATCTCCCACGGTCGATGGTAACAATGTCTCGCCAGCCTATAGATATAAAATTACTATAGATTCGCAGGTTTCGGGCCAGTCGATAGTGAAGGTTGAACGTAATACGGGGTCGGGGTTTGTCACCTTAATCCCTGCTTTTAATGCGATTGCACAATCAGGGCAAGCGGCGACCCCCAGTGACTTCTTGATGTCACTTACGGGATCTACTGGTGGCTCAAATAACAATCATGAAATTGATAATGTGCAAATTTGTGCCTTGAAATCTAACCCTATTGGCGCCCAAATCGATCATTTTGAGTTTGATCATACCGGGCAGGGATTAACCTGTAATCCCGAAACCGTGACGATTCGAGCCTGTGCCAACGCCAGTTGTAGCCAGCTCTTTACCGATCCTTTGATGGCAACCTTGTTACCCGAATCCGCCTCCGAAGGAATATGGGTTGGCGGTAATCAAGTGAGTTTTAGTAATGGCAGTACTCAGTTACAGTTAAGACGTAATATCCCAGGTAAAGTGACCTTGGGTGTAAAAGGCTCTAATCCCACCACTAAACCATTAAGCAAAACCCTTTGTAGAGTTGGCTCAGGATCCTTGAGCGAGAATGCTTGCTCACTGGCTTTCGCCGACAGTGGGTTTATCTTCGACGTGCCCGATAAATTGGCCAATAAACCTATTAATGTGTTGGTCAAAGCGGTGAAAAAATCCGATGTGACGAAGCAGTGTATCCCAAGCTTCCAAAGCCAGACCAAAACGCTGAATTTCTGGAGCAGTTACCAAACGCCAAGCGCGCCTATCTCGTCTAAAGCCGTCACCATCAACAATACGGCAATTGGCACCTCGAGTGTCTTGCCTACGGCGGTGAACCTGCTGTTTGATACCAACGGACAAGCAAGCATTTCAGTCAATTACCCTGATGCAGGTAAATTACAATTAGATGCAAAATATACAGGTACTGGTGATGAACAGGGCTTAGTCATGGCAGGTTCAGACCAATTTGTCAGCGTACCCGCGGGATTGTGTGTTAAGCCTGTGGACGCCAGTGCCAGTTGCCCAAGTGCGAATATGACGTGTAATGTTTATCGTAAAGCGGGTCAAACCTTTGGTATGACGGTGCAAGCGATGGCATGGGAAAAAGATGGCGATCCGGACTTTTGTTCGGGCAACTTACCCACGCCTAACTTTAGTGATGCGCAGATGAAGCTTGCCAGTAAAGTCGTTGCGCCAAGCATTGCCAACGGCGGACTTGATGGGGCGTTAGGCGTGGCATCCTATAGCCACTCGGCGCAGGCCAATAATCTCAATACCATCAGTAATCAGACCATCAGCGAAGTTGGAGTATTCCAAATTGCAGCGCAGGCGGGCCCAAATTATTTAGGGACGGCAAGCAGCTTAAATATTCCAATTGGATATTCAGCTAATATTGGCCGTTTTGTGCCCGATAGATTTTTAGTCAGTAACGTATCGGTCATACCTGCCTGTGGCAGCTTTAGCTATATGGATCAGCTGTTCCCTATGTCGATGGAGCTCAGTGCTTTAAATATCGCGGGGGATATAACGAAAAACTATTTCCCGCCATTTTCCCTCGCCACTGCCAAATTAGTGGGAGAAAACAACAATAATGGTGTCGATTTACAGAGTCGCTTAAGTGCCTTACCTATAAAGGCTGATAGTTGGAATCAAGGTGTGGCGATGGTCGATGCTTCTTACCAAGCTAACTTTAGCCGGGTGACCCCAAATGTAGCGACGAATCTGTATCAGGATGGCCCCTTCGAGCTGCTCGATATTGGCGTGCAATTGATGGATAACGATCCTCGGCCGAATGGGCTTTACAGCTATGTGGCCTCACCAGACATGGATGCAGCATCTACAGGCACTTGCACTAACTGTAATGCTAAGAAAATCAGCACTCAAACCCTTCGTCATGGCCGTGTGGTGATGGATAACACCTATGGTCCTGAGACAGAAATACTGCGTATGCCGACTCGAGCCGAATATTGGAATGGCAGCAGCTGGGCCTTAAATACTGCCGATAACTGCACAACGGCAGTGTATGCTTTGGGTTCGCAGGTTGATAATTCCGCTCTTGGTTACAATTTTGATCCCGACTTAGTGGCGGGACAAAGTGTTGTGCGTTCTGGCGGGACTGCAACATTCCAAGCTGGCCAATTTGAGTTGCTCTGGCAAGCCGTTACAACAAGTGGGTTGCCATACCGTGGCCAAGTGACGGCGCCCTTGGATGTGCCGACATGGCTAGAATGGTACTGGAATTGGAATGGCGTATCGCCAACAGAGGTCACTGAACCGCGCGCAAGTGCGTATTTGGGTCGTTATCGAGGGCATGACAAAATAATCTATTGGCGTGAGGTAAACTAATCTGAGTTATTTCTCTCATTAAATTGAACTCAGGCTTTCCCTTGAAATGGGCTGCCATTTCACTTATTGGAAGTCGACGAAAACGCTTGTAACAGATTTTAAATGCAATGCCTTAGTTTTATATCTGTTGCTGAATTGTATGTTTACTCGTTTTTTGTTGCTGATATTTTCGTCAATAAACAGTATTTTCCGCTTAAATACTGTTTTTTACGTGGCGATTTGAAAAAAAATCACTTCATTAGCGATTGTTAACCTCCTCGGTCTTGTGGAATCAGGGTGGCATTGATAAAGTTAGCTGATTTTTCTTTTCTTCTGACTCCACAGAATACAGGCTAGTTACATGTTTAAGAAGCTACGCGGCATTTTTTCTAATGATCTATCGATCGATTTGGGTACAGCTAACACATTAATTTATGTTCGTGGCGAAGGCATAGTCCTCAATGAGCCTTCTGTTGTTGCTATACGTGGTGAGCGTAGTGGCTCCGGTCAGAAATCTGTTGCCGCGGTCGGCACAGAAGCTAAACAAATGCTAGGCAGAACGCCTGGCAATATCCAAGCTATCCGTCCAATGAAGGACGGTGTCATTGCAGATTTTTATGTGACGGAGAAAATGCTGCAGCACTTTATTAAACAAGTGCACAACAATAGCTTTTTTCGTCCAAGTCCACGCGTGCTTGTGTGTGTGCCTGTTGGTGCTACTCAAGTAGAACGCCGTGCTATTCGTGAATCAGCCATGGGCGCTGGTGCTCGCGAAGTGTATTTAATTGAAGAGCCAATGGCAGCTGCGATTGGTGCGGGTTTACCCGTATCTGAAGCGACCGGCTCTATGGTGGTGGATATCGGTGGTGGTACCACTGAAGTCGCGATTATTTCACTTAATGGTGTAGTGTATTCGTCTTCAGTCCGTATCGGCGGTGATAAGTTTGATGATGCGATCATCAACTACGTCCGCCGTAATTACGGGAGTTTGATTGGTGAAGCTACGGCTGAGCGTATCAAGCACACTATCGGCACTGCTTATCCTGGCGATGAAGTGCTCGAGATCGAAGTCCGCGGCCGTAATTTGGCAGAAGGTGTACCTCGTAGCTTTACACTGAACAGCAATGAAATTTTAGAAGCCTTACAAGAGCCATTATCTGGCATCGTAAGTGCTGTGATGGTGGCGTTAGAACAATCTCCACCAGAATTAGCTTCAGATATTTCTGAGCGCGGTATGGTGTTAACTGGCGGCGGCGCTTTATTGCGTGATTTAGACCGTTTATTAATGCAAGAAACCGGAATCCCTGTAATGGTGGCGGACGATCCATTGACCTGCGTAGCACGTGGCGGTGGTAAAGCCCTCGAAATGATTGATATGCACGGCGGCGATCTGTTCTCCGAAGAAACCTAATTTAACTTCGGTATGGGGCGGTTAATCACCGCCTTAGCTTTCCTATGAAGCCAATTTTTGTTCGTGGTATTTCAAACCAATTCCGTCTGACACTGGCAATTATTTTGTCGGTGGCTTTGCTCGTGGCTAATCATCGCCTCGATCCTGTACGGCAATCGTTATCCTCTTTTTTTAGTCCATTGCAGTATTTAGCGAGCGTGCCCGGTGTTGCGCTTGACTGGTCGTCTGAAAATTTTGCCACCCGCAATATGTTAGCGTTGCAGAATAAAGAGCTGCTCAGGCAGCAATTGCTGATGAGTGAACGCTTACAGCGTTTCGAACACTTACGCCAAGAAAATGAACGTTTGCGCGCACTGTTGGGCTCACCAGCCTACCTTGATTCGCGCAAAATGGTGGCTGAAGTATTGGAGGTTGCTAGTGATCCTTTCCATCACTATGCGGTGTTAAACCATGGTTCACGCAGTGGTGTATTTGTTGGGCAGCCTGTGGTCGACGCCCAAGGGGTTGTTGGCCAAGTGGTACAAGTCAGTGAAATGACCAGTAGGGTGCTATTGCTCTCCGATGTATCACACGGATTACCTGTGCGTATCACCCGTAATGATGTGCGCCTTGTTGCCAATGGTACGGGTGAGTTAGATGAAATAGAGTTGCGCCATGTGGCCAAGAGTACTGACATTCGTGTCGGCGATTTGCTGGTCACCTCAGGTTTAGGGAATCGTTTCCCGGAAGGTTATCCGGTCGCGCGGGTAATGGAAGTGTTGACTGAAGATGGTCAAAGTTACGCTCGAGTTACCGCCCAGCCTTTAGCGGCTTTAGATCGTATTCGTTATTTATTGTTGATTTGGCCATCCCCCGATTCTGGTGTGACTTTACCGAGTCAGCCTACCGTGTCTGCTGCGGATCATTCATCGAGCGATAATGTACCAAAAGCAGATAGCGCTGTTCCTGCTGGCGGAAGTGTCACGCCAGCAGAGGCTTCTAAACCTGTGACCGCGCCTGCGACCAAATCGTCAACGGAAACCACTCCTCCTGTGGCTGAGGTGCATTAATGAGTTTTCAGGCCGCCAATGGGCGCTTTATTGTTTGGGTGACATTATTTATCGGCGTGATCAGCCAGATCATGCCTTTGCCAAGTGCTGTTGATGCTTGGCGTCCAGACTGGCTATTAATGATTGTTCTCTATTGGTCTATCGCATTACCCCACAGATACAACATCTTAACCGCATGGGTTTTAGGCCTAGTATTAGATATTTTATTGGGAGCCACCTTAGGTGTGCGCTCTTTAGCCATGTCTTTGGTTATTTATATCGCTATCTTGCATTGCCAGCGTTTGCGAAACTTCCCTCAATGGCAGCAGTCGTTAGTGATCATGCTACTGATTTGTATTTATCACTTAGTGATTTACTGGGTTGAATTTGTGATGCAAGAGGCTGTTTTCAAAACGGATCTATTTTTACCTGCGATTTCAGGATTAGTGATCTGGCCTTGGATATTTTGGATTTTACGTCGGGTTCGACGTCATTATAAGGTTCGTTAACTGTGGATTTAGTTTTAGCTTCAACTTCGCCACGTCGCAAAGAATTATTGGCACAGATTGGATTCGGTCGTCCTGAGTTTAGTTTCACGCAAGTGGCACCTGATATTGATGAAACTGTGCAACAGGGCGAAGCGCCAAGGGATTATGTACGACGTTTAGCCGCTGAAAAAGCCCAAGCTGGACTGGCATTATGCGCAGATATGTCACAGCCTGCTGTATTAGGTTCTGATACTATCGTAGTGCTTGAAAATCAAATATTAGGCAAACCGCTGGATGTGGCCGATGCTAAGCAAACGCTCAGTGAACTGTCTGGCCGAACGCATACTGTGATGACGGCTGTGGCACTGACCTACAAAGCAGGCGAGTCTGACTCAACCTTAAAAATCTCAGTGCGCTTAGTTGAAACACAAGTGCGTTTTTGCGCTTTATCGACAGCTGACATTGAGGCTTATGTGGCTTCAAAAGAGCCCATGGATAAGGCGGGCAGTTATGGCATTCAAGGGCTCGGCGGTTGCTTTGTGGCTGCAATTGAAGGCAGTTATTCTGGCGTTGTAGGTTTACCTCTGGTTGAAACGCGTGAGTTGTTAGCCGAAGTTGGCTTTATTTAACTGCTGCTGGTTGCTTATATTGCGATTTTGGCTTGAGGTTAGAATGAACCTTATTGGCGTTTAGGGCTCTGAATCGAGTACTCCAATGACGTTGACCTTGTTCCTTTATTCGGTTTTCATGCTTAGAGAGTTTGTAACTTCGATTAATTAATCTAGTTTCCCGAATGGGGTGAGTCGTGAATACCAGTCGCTTAAATCCAAATAAAATACAGCGCAAGATGGGTTCAGAATTACTGATCAAC
Organism: Shewanella sp. SM32; assembly: GCF_025654235.1. Lineage (NCBI taxonomy): Bacteria > Pseudomonadati > Pseudomonadota > Gammaproteobacteria > Alteromonadales > Shewanellaceae > Shewanella > Shewanella sp. SM32. The sequence goes on from NZ_JAKKRO010000023.1 coordinate 10,885, forward strand.
GTAACTCCATCTGAGGCGCGCGTTGCTTTAGTTGAGCATGGTGTGCTGCAAGAAGTCCATATTGAACGCCGTATGAAACGGGGTTTAGTGGGTAATATTTACAAAGGTAAAATCAGCCGTGTGTTACCCGGTATGCAAGCCGCCTTTGTCGATATTGGCTTAGATAAAGCGGCTTTTTTACATGCGTCCGACATAGTGCCACACACTGAGTGTGTCGCCGATGTTGAGAAAGGTCATTTCGTTGTTCGTGATATCGCCGAGTTAGTCCGTCAAGGGCAAGACATTATGGTGCAAGTGGTTAAAGATCCGCTGGGCACTAAGGGCGCACGCCTAACGACCGATATCACGCTGCCTTCCCGTTATTTAGTCTTTATGCCAGGTTCTAGCCATGTTGGTGTTTCCCAGCGTATTGAACTAGAAGAAGAACGCAGTCGCCTCAAACAAATTACTTTGCCCTATGTTGATGATGACGGTGGTTTTATTATCCGCACCGCCGCCGAAGGCGTAGGGGAAGATGAGTTATCCCAAGATGCGGCATTTTTACGCCGAGTTTGGTCAAAGGTGAGTGAGCGACGTAAACGCAGTGGTGTGTCGCTCCTGTATCAAGATTTAGCCTTACCTGTGCGCATTGTGCGTGATTTTGTCGGTACTGAGCTGGACCGTATTCAAGTGGATTCTCGCCGCACTTTTGCCGAGTTGCAGTCTTTTGCGCAGGAGTTTATGCCAGAGATTGCCGATAAGATTGAGCATTATTCAGGGCCTGCGCCTATTTTTGATCTCTACGATGTGGAGAACGAAATTCAACGTGCACTCGGCCGTAAAGTCGAGCTCAAGTCTGGTGGCTATTTGATCATAGATCAAACCGAAGCCATGACGACTGTGGATATCAATACCGGCGCCTTTGTGGGGCACAGGAATCTTGAAGAAACCATTTTTAATACCAACCTCGAAGCGACCCAAGCGATAGCGAGGCAGTTACGTCTGCGTAATCTCGGCGGCATCATTATTATTGATTTTATCGACATGATGACGGCGGATCATAAGGCTCGTGTTCTTAGCAGCTTAACCAGCGCTTTGTCTAAAGACAGGGTGAAAACCAATGTGAGTGGTTTTTCGGGGTTAGGTCTAGTCGAAATGACCCGTAAGCGTACCCGAGAAAGTTTAGAGCATGTCGTCTGTGGCGAATGTCCGGCCTGCCATGGCACGGGGAGCATGAAGACAGTCGAGACGGTTTCCTATGAGGTCTTTCGCGAAATAATCCGTTTAAACCGTGCCTACGATGCTGATGAGTTCCTGTTGTACTGTTCGCCTGCCGTGTATCAAAGTCTGCATACCGATGATAATCATCTTATTGCTGAACTTGAGGTTTACATAGGTAAGCGCATCCGTTTGCAAAATGAGCCTATGTACTCACAGCACAAATATGATGTGGTGATGATGTAGTGGCTACGCTTTTTACTGCAAAAAAATTTAGCCGTTTTTGTTGGCAATTTCTGGCGCTTATTTTGGTCTTGTTTGCGCTTGCCGTCAGTTTGATCCGTGGCTTATTACCGCAGGTTGATGAAGTTCGCCAGCAACTGGTGAATTACGTAAAAAGCGAATATAAAGTCGATGTGCAAGTGGGGGAGTTATCCGCCCATTGGCAGGCATTTGGCCCTGCAATTAACATCGATGACTTAGTGATCCCGCCACAGGAACAACTGCCTGTGACCTTGATGATCAAGAACGTACAAGTGAAGTTAGATTTTTGGCAATCGCTGCTCACGCTCACCCCGCGAATCGAAGATGTTATTTTTGTGGGTGTCCATGTCGCTTTAGACATGGATAAACTTACCGAGAACGATCCCGCCACAATTAATAAAGCCCCGCAACTCGATTGGCTCTATGCCCTATTACTCAAACAACTCGATAGATTCTCCTTAACCAATGCCACAGTGCAATTGCTGAGCATGCACCAAGAGTTTCGCCCGATCCATATTCGTCATTTGAACTGGCGCAATCAGGGTGAACGTCACCGCGGTGCGGGAGAATTGTATCTTGATAGTCATGCCTCTAAGCATGAGTCTCTCGGATTACAGTTAGATATCAATGGCGATGGTGCAAATCCCGACAGTTTGACTGGGCAGATTTATTTGGCGGCTAACTCTTTAGACTTAGGTGAATGGGCTTCACGTCAACCTAATCCCTATGATTCCACTCAAAAGTTACCCTTAGAAGGGGTTGTCAATCTTAAGGCTTGGCTTACGTTTGCCGACCGCAGCATCAGTTCTGCTATGGTTCATTTTGAGCCGAGCTGGCTGCAATGGACATTAAAGCAAGAGCCGCAGAAATTTGAAATTCAAGCGGGCGATATTGTTTGGCAGCCAAAGGCGACGGGTTGGGAAGTACAAAGTTCAGGACTGGATTTTGTCACCAATGGTGAGCATTGGCCGGCATTAACGCTGGCCGCGAAGCGTCAAAACGATGAATTATTTGCCTATGTGAATCAAGTTAATACTCAGAGTCTATTGCCGCTGCTGCCGCTATTTCCTGGAGTCGATAGAGCCGTATTACGTCAATGGCATGCGTTAGCTCCCGAGGCGAATATTGGACCAATCCGCCTGTATCAAAAAGCCGACCATCCTTTGCTCGCCAGTACCGAAGTGAAGCAGTTGCATTGGCAGAAGGTTGACGGTATTCCCAATACTCATCCTGTAGATGTGAACCTGCGCTGGCAAGATAAGACGCTGTATTTCTCTCTACCTGAACAAGTGTACACTCTTGATTTTGGCGATGAATTTTCGGCGCCATTAGTGTTCAATGGGGCGCCAATTGATGGTCAATTCGATACTGAACATCTGAGTTTAAATGTGCCTCAGTTGCAGCTTGAAAACGAAGATATCGGCGTTGATGCGGCATTGAATTTGGACTTTAGCGGTGCTGCACACATGGCGCTGGCGGCCAATGTTCGTATCAACAATGTGGCCAATGCCGACAAGTATTTCCCTAATAAGGCTATGGGTGAATCACTGGCCGAGTATTTGGATACTGGGCTTAAAGCGGGTCAGACCCAAGATGCGCAAGTTGTTTGGCGTGGTCCGTTAAGTGGTTTTCCCTTCGACGATAATAGCGGCGTATTTCAGGCAGCATTTACCTTAACAGATGCCAAATTTCAGTTTCAACCCGACTGGCCTGCGGTCACAGATCTGTCCCTTAACGCTTTGTTTGAAAATACCCGCATGGATCTTTGGTTAAACCAAGGCAAGCTGATGAATGTGGATGCCACAGGGGCCCATGTATTTATTCCCGCCATTGGTGAACAGACGCTGCTAAGGATTGAAGCCGAACTTGCTACTCAAGGCAGTGCGGCGACTAAGGTGTTACAAGCCTCACCTTTGGCGAGCTCAGTAGGCAAAACCTTAGATGTCGTGCAAGTGCAAGGTGCTGTTACTGGCACTTTAGACATCAGCATTCCACTGTATGAAGGTGAAGCTGAAGATATTCGTGGTCAAATCCGTTTTGATAATACACCGGTATATATTGCTCAGCCAGGGCTTCAACTTCATGGCGTGACTGGTGTAGTCGACTTTGCGAATGAGGTTGTGACAGGAAAAGGCATTAAAGCGCGCTTGTTCGAACAACCGCTTAGTTTAACTTTCGACACTCAGCCTAAAGGTAAAGATTTTGGCCTTAATCTTTCGCTGAAAAGTCGTTGGGATCTCAGCCGTCTCCCCGATGAATTGCACAATCCCTTGAGTGATTTTTATCAGGGCAAAATCAGTTGGGACGGCGCTATGACTATGCTATTTACTGAGCAAGGTTATCAAATCCAAGCCAAAGTGACTTCGGATATGCTGGGGACGCAACTGTTACTCCCTGGATACTTTGCTAAACCCGAAAATGAACCACGACCTTTAGTCGCCGAGTTTGTTGGCGATCAAGATGATGCGACGCTCGATGTCAAACTTGCCAGTCATGCCGAGTTTATCGGTGGTTTCGATGCCGATAAAGGCGCAAATTTTAGTTATTTTGACTTGTTATTGGGGCGTTTATTCGATGAGGATGAAGTCAGAAATACGGAACAAGGTCATATTCAAATCGATCTCGGTAAGGCCAAATTAGCCGAATGGTTACCTGTGATTAATGCCTTTGTTGGTCAAGATAAAATACCGAAAACGGGCATTTTAGTAGATGATATTCCCCATAAAAGTTTATTTCCCGCGGTGGCGAGTATCGATTCTCATATCGGTCGGCTCGATCTTTTAGGGCAACAACTGACGGAGCTTAGGCTTAATGCTAAGCCTAACGAGACGGGATGGCGTTTTAATACCGTTGCCAACGAATTTGACGGTTGGATCGATTTCTATCCAAATTGGAAAACTCAAGGTCTCAAAGTTGTGGCGAATAAATTCTATTTTTCACCTGAGGTAAAGCCGAACACGGATGCCGATTTTGCCAGTGATCAAGTGCTCACTAACTTGCCGCCAGTTGCAGTGAATGTGGAAGATTTTCGTTTCTTCGATAAATCCTTTGGAAAGCTCGTTTTGCAGGCGAGCCCACAAGCGGCAGGATATAAGATTCAAACATTGTCTTTGACTACGCCCAATGTCAATTTGCAGGGCAGTGGCATTTGGCAGCAACAGGCTGGACAGAATAAAACTGATCTCAGTGTTGAGTTAAATGCCACTCAGTTTAGTTATCTATCTGCTCAATTGGGTATAGAGCCTGGCGTTAATGAAGCCCCCTTGAAGGTTAATGCGGACTTATCTTGGCAAGGTGCTCCCTATGCCTTCTCCCTCGAAACCTTAAATGGCAAGGTGAAATTCAACTTAGGCAAAGGCCACTTATCTCAGGTGAGTGACAAGGGCGCGCGGATTTTCTCCCTGTTCAGTTTAGATTCTCTGGTGCGTAAACTGTCGCTGGATTTCACCGATGTCTTCGGTCAGGGCATGTATTTCAACTCTTTCAATGGCAATCTGCAGATTGATAATGGCGTGGTGAAAACCACAGACACTGAAATGGATGCCATCGCGGGTAATATGAAGGTGCGTGGCTATACGGATCTCACCACTGAAAGTTTGAATTACGATATCCGCTTTGTGCCGCAATTGGCCTCAAGTGTGCCGACTGTCGTATTGCTCAGTACCAGCGCTTGGACACTGGGTCTGGGGGCCTTTGCCCTGACAAAAGTGCTTGAGCCTGTGATTGAAGTGATTTCAGAAATTCGTTTTCGGGTGACAGGGACTATGGCAGAGCCTGTGGTCGAAGAGTTAGAGCGTAAGAGTAAAGAGATTGAAATTCCAGAATCTATTTTACCTGTGGTTGGCGTTGAGCGCCCAGCGGTGCCGACTGAAGCCGCGAGTCATAACGCCGATATCACTCAGCCGGTAGAAACTAAATCGACCGAGGCTCAATTAACAGAAGCTAAGCTAACTGAAGCTCAGTCAACTGAAGTCAAACCAAGCAACGCTAAATCTGAGCCACAGCTTCAAGAAACACAACCAGAAGCGCTCGAGCCACAAGACGTTAAGCCTGAAGAGGCCAGATCTGAAGAATCAAAGTCAGAAGAGCTAAAGCCAGCAACAGATCAAATTAAAGCGCTCGATTTAAAGCGGGAGCAACCTCAAGCGACGCCTTCGCCTGAAGCGCCGAACACGCATGCCACACCAGAGAATCAGCCAGCAGTAGAACCGATTAAGCAAATTCAGGGAGATCAAAATGCATATCAGCCTGTTGCAATGTCAGAGCAGTCGCGACGTCAGCGCCAATCTGCAGTTTATCGAATCGCAGCTTAACGAACTCAAACGGGATGTCGATGCGCCCCATTTAGTCGTGTTACCCGAATGCAGTTTACTGTTTGGTGGCCATGAAAGTCAGCAACTTGCCTATGCGGGCGATGTTCATCAGAGTCCGCTCAAATCGGCGTTAAGTGCACTGGCCGCCAAGTATCGGGTGTTTATGGTCGCGGGGACTATTCCGGCGTTGGCTGAGGATGGTCGTGTCTATAGTCGCAGTTATCTGTTTGATGATAAAGGTGATACTTTAGGGTATTACGATAAACTACACCTTTTTGATGTGGATGTTGCCGATGGTACAAAACAATATCGCGAGAGCGAAACCTTTTGCCCCGGTGATCACATTAGCGTTATCGATACACCTTTTGGCAAAATTGGCTTAACCATCTGTTATGATTTACGCTTTCCCGACTTGTTTAGGGCGATGCGCCTTGCGGGGGCTGAGATTATTACTGTCCCTTCTGCCTTCACTAAGGTGACGGGGGAAGCCCATTGGCAGGTATTGTTACAGGCAAGAGCGATTGAAACCCAATGCGTTATTCTTGCTGCAGCTCAGTGGGGACAGCATAACGAAGGCAGTCGAGAAACCTGGGGGCAGAGCATGATAGTCGGTCCTTGGGGGAATATTTTGGCTGAACTTAAAACCGGTACGGGTTGGGTACAGGCTGAGGTCGACTTAACCGAACTGCACAGTATTCGCAGTAAAATGCTCGTCATGCAGCATAATCGTTTCCTTGAACCAAGCTTGAAATAATGTGCCAATAGCCAGCAGACGAGTTGAAATGCTGAATTTGCGCTTGAGTCGATACGCAGCATTAACACATAGAATTAGTACACCGAATTTACACTCAGAATATCAAGATCCCTTGGGGTCAAAGAGAGCATAGATGCCATTTTTAGCACAAGTAGAGCAAAGTTTATTGAAGAATGGGTTAGCGTTAGATGGCCTGCAAACCTATCTAAACACCATACATCAGCACAAAATCGATTATTCCGATCTCTATTTTCAAGGTAGTCGCCACGAATCTTGGGTGCTGGAAGACGGCATCATCAAAGACGGTAGTTTCCATATTGAACGCGGTGTGGGCGTGCGGGCCATCAGCGGTGAGAAAACGGGTTTTGCCTATGCCGACGACATCACTCCTGCCGCCTTAAGCGCTGCAGTACAGGCTGCCCGTGGCATTGCTAGTGCGGGTGAGCAGACTCAGGTACAAGCCTTTAAACGTCAAAAAGCATTGGCGTTATACGACAGCTTAGATCCGATTGCGGCGATGGAAGAAGTCAAAAAAATCAACCTGCTGAAAGAAGCCGATGCGTTTATTCGCAGTCTAGATAGCCGGATTATTCAAGTGGTGGTTAGCCTTGCTGGTGTGCACGAAGAAATCCTCGTTGCTGCGAGTGATGGCACTCTGGCGGCCGATATCCGTCCTCTGGTTCGTTTTAACTGTAGCGTGATTTTGGAAGAAAACGGTAAACGTGAACGTGGCGGCGCCGGTGGTGGTGGTCGTCATGACTACGGTGTTTTAATGGCAAGCGATGACACAGGTTTACCTATGTGTTTCGCCTTTGCCCGCGAAGCCGTGCGTCAAGCGCAGGTCAATCTAAATGCCATCGATGCACCAGCGGGTGAAATGCCAGTGGTGTTAGGTAATGGCTGGCCCGGTGTATTGCTCCACGAAGCGGTTGGACATGGTTTAGAAGGCGACTTTAACCGTAAGGGTAGCAGTGCTTTTAGCGGCAAGGTTGGTCAGCAAGTTGCGTCTAAGTTAGTGACAGTGGTCGACGATGGCACCTTGCCTAATCGTCGAGGTTCACTGAGTATCGACGATGAAGGTGTACAAACCCAAAGAACGGTATTGATTGAAGACGGTATTTTAAAGGGTTACATCCAAGACAAACTCAATGCTCGCTTAATGGGTGTTGCGCCAACGGGTAACGGCCGCCGTGAATCCTACGCACATTTGCCTATGCCACGTATGACCAATACTTATATGACGGCCGGTGAGTCTGATCCCAGTGAGATTATCAAATCGGTGAAGAAAGGCATTTATGCCCCTAATTTTGGTGGTGGCCAAGTCGATATCACTTCGGGTAAGTTTGTGTTCTCAGCATCCGAAGCCTATTTGATTGAAAATGGTGAAGTTACTCAAGCCATTAAGGGGGCCACTTTAATCGGTAATGGCCCTGAGGCTATGAGCCAGATTTCTATGGTCGGTAACGATATGGCTTTAGATCAAGGTGTGGGCGTTTGTGGTAAAGATGGTCAAAGTGTGCCTGTGGGTGTGGGTCAACCGACCCTAAAACTCGATAAGCTTACCGTGGGCGGAACAGCATAAAACCTAGAACCTTACGCTTATGGGTTCTAGTCGCTGCCCACCATGAATGTTATCATTCGCAAAGGAAATTAGAGTAACTACTCTAGAGGTGTTAATGAAACTATCACGTGTGGTATGGCTGTGCCTATTATCATTGCCTTTGGCTGGCTATGCCCAGCCGATTAGCTTTACTGATGCTTGGCAGCAAGTGCTGAAGGTGAGCGACAAGTTGCAAGCGCAATCGCAGGAAGTTAACCGCGCTAAGGGTGAACAAGAGGCGGGCGAGAGCTTAAATTTGCCCTCATTAGACATTCGCGGTAACTATATTCATTTGGATAAACCGATTGAGTTTGATCTGAAAGAATTAAATTCTGTGATTTCTATCCCGCCATCGCTTGGGGGCATTATTGCGGGTATTCCGCCGCTGCCCTTAAGTGAACAAGATATTTTTAGCGCCAGCTTACAGGCAATGTGGCCGATTTATACGGGCGGACAGATCACTGCGGCTCAAGGTATACACGCGGCTATGGTGGCCGAGAAGCAACAAGAATTACAATTGGCTACTCGTGATTTATTTACCCTGCTGGTGGATAGATATTACGCTGTCGATGTGACGTTGGCATTGGTGAATACTCAGACCGATCTGGTTGGCTCGTTAGCTAAGCATGTTGATCATGCTTTAGCACTAGAGCGCGAAGGGCAAATTGCGAAGGTTGAGCGCCTCAATGCGCAGGTCGCCCTAGACAATGCTAAAGTCAATTTAGGCAGTGCTCGTCGGCAACACGAAATGGCAGTGATCGCGCTGGCTCGTATGCTACAGCAAAGTCAGGTGAGCACAAATTCTCCCTTATTTGTACTGCCACAGGCTCCTTCATTCGCTCAACTCAGCCAAATTACCCTGAGCCAACATCCGGCGCTCAAATTACTCGAAGCGAAAGAAACGCAAGCGAACGGTTTAATAGCGTTGGAAAAAGGTAAATACCATCCAACGGTTTTCCTCTTCGGTAACTACACCTTGTATGAAGAAGACACACTCTTGACGAGCATCACACCTGACTGGATGGTTGGGGTTGGGGTCAATGTGCCACTGATCAGCCGAGATGGTCGTAGTGGTAAGGTTGAAGCGGCGAAAAGTGCACTCTTACAAGCTCGTTATACCAAGGCACAAACTAAACAAGACTTGAGCCTGCTGGTGGATCAAAGCTATCGCCAATTATTACAGGCCGAGGAAGAAGTGACGGCGCTCGATACTTCGCTCGAACTTGCTATTGAAAACCTGCGCCTGCGTGACATCGCCTTTAATCAAGGGCTTTCAACCTCTATCGACAGAGTCGATGCGGAGCTGAAACTGAGCGCAGTGAAAACTCAGCAATTGGCTGCCCGTTATCGTTACGTGCAAGCCTATGCCAGATTAATGGCCATTAGTGGTCAACTAGATGAATTTATCGGTCGTACCATAGGCCGCACTCAAGAGCAGGAGACAAACAATGCGCGCTAACAGAATACTTGCCCTTGTGGCGTTGGTCGCATTAGGCCTTATCTTAGCCTATGGACTCAAGCTCGCTTATAGCCCGCAGCCGAGTTTGTTGCAGGGCCAGATTGAAGCCCGTGAGTACAATGTTTCGTCCAAGGTGCCAGGCAGAGTCGAACAAGTGCTCGTGCGCCGCGGTGATAGTGTGGCCCAAGGGGATTTATTATTCGCGATCCGCAGTCCTGAGCTAGATGCAAAGTTAATGCAGGCCGAAGGTGGTCGTGATGCCGCTAAGGCGATGCAGCTTGAAGCCAACAACGGTGCTCGCAGCCAAGAAGTGATGGCAGCCAAGGAGCAATGGCTCAAGGCGCAGGCGGCAGCAACACTCGCTAAAACCACTTATACCCGAGTCGAAAATTTATTTAACGAAGGTGTGGCGGCAAGACAAAAACGCGATGAAGCCTTTACCCAATGGCAAGCGGCAAAATACACAGAACAAGCTGCCTTAGCCATGTATCAAATGGCAGAAGAAGGCGCGCGGACGGAAACCAAAGTGGCTGCTGCAGGTAATGCCCGTAAGGCTGAAGGTGCAGTGAAAGAAGTTAGCGCCATTATGGAAGATAGCCAAATGCGCGCACCTAAATCGGGTGAGATCAGCGACGTGCTGTTACAGGCGGGTGAATTGGCACCCAGTGGTTTTCCGATTGTCAGTTTGATTGATATGCAGGATGCTTGGGCCGTGTTCCAAGTGCGAGAAGACCAACTTAAACGTTTCAAAAAAGGTCAAAAAATTCAATTAACGATTCCGGCACTCGGGCAGGATGTGGATTTTACTGTGTCCCATATCAGTGTGATGGGTGAGTTTGCCACTTGGCGTTCGACTGAAAGTGGCCATGATTTTGATATGCGAACCTTTGAAGTGGAATTGCGTCCAAACCAGCCGATTACCGATCTGCGTGTCGGCATGTCTGTGCTGCTGCGCAGTGAGTAAAAGTCGTGACTGAACGTACGCCTCACGCCAACGCGGCGGACAAGATTAAGGACGAATTACAGCCATCGAGCATAAGCTTTATGGCGTTGCTCACAGCGTTAGTTCGCCGTGAGCTGCGTGCCCTATGGCATGACCCTTGGCAGTTAGCGCTGATAAGTTATATTCCACTACTGGGGATTTTATGCTTATGGTGGTTATTCAGTGCAGGTCTGCCAAGGCAACTGCCCGTGGCGATTGTCGACCAAGATCATAGTCAATTGAGCCGCATGTTGACCCGTCAGCTTAAGGCAAACCCGGTTACCGATCCGCAAAGTTTTACCGACTTATCCTCGGCGATAAGCGCGATGCAACAGGCGAAAGTCTACGCTATTGTGGTTTTTCCCTATGATATGAAAAAGGATTTACTTACAGGTCATAAGCCTACAATTGATGTGCGCTACAACAGTCAATTTTTGCTGGTGGGTAAGTTACTCTCAAGCCAAATTCAGCTGAGTTTAGGCGACGGATTACAGCAAGTGGCGGGTTTAAAGCAGCTCGCAAATGGTACACCGAAATCCCAAGTCGCAGTGAATTTAAGCCCAGTCAAAAGCCAAACAACAGCCCTGTTTAACCGAAATAACAATTACATAGGTTTCTTAGTACCGCCAGTGCTGATTGCGCTGTGGCAGTTGTTATCTATGTTAGTGATGGCAAACAGTTTAAATCGAGAGCTGCATTTAGCGCCTACCACTCAGGCCGATGGCATGTCGAATATCTTAACTGAACATTTTTGGCCTAAAGTGTGGGCGAAAATGGTGCTGTTTACGCCGATATTGATGCTGCAGGGCGGCTTTATTTTAGCTTGGCTGTATTTGTATCTTGCTCTGCCGATGGCGGGGAGTTTAGCCCTATTATTGCTCGCGCAATTAGTCATGTTATTGGCAGTCTGGAGCTTAGTGTTATTAATATTTGTAGTGATGCGTGACAGTGCGCGGGTCATCAGCTTTTGTACCGCTTTATTTGCGCCAGCGTTTGCCTTTATGGGCATTACTTTTCCGACTCACGAAATGCCGCAATTAGCCCAGTGGTGGCGACTTATCATGCCATCGAGCCATTATATTGAGTCCCATGTTAGTATCGTGAGTTATGGCGCTACTTGGCCAAGTGTGGCGAGCCAAATCACCAGCTATTGGGGCTTTATCTGTTTGATACCTTTGATATATTTTCTGTCGCGTAAATTACTGCCTACCACAGTTAACACCAATGCTTCAGTGACGGTTTATGACTCGGACGCAGCTATATCTGCGAAGGGGCAATAGGATGAATTTATCCAAGAGCGAACACGCAAACACACCACGTCAGCTCAGTCTGTGGCTACTGATCCTCACTGAGTTTAAGGCCATTATTAGCGATAAAGCGATCGCTGTGACCTTATTTGGCGGTGTACTGTTTTATTCGGTTTTGTATCCTTTGCCCTATTTGAATCAAGTGCCGACCGAGCAACAACTGATCGTGGTGGACTTAGATCATTCTTCCCTAAGCCGTCAATTGATCCGTCATGCCGATGCCAGCGCAAAAATTCAAGTCATAGGCCAAGTTGGTTCGATTACCGAGGCGAAGCGTTTTATTGAGACGCGTAAGGCCCACGGCTTACTCGTGATCCCAGAAGGATTCCGCCGCGATTTATTGCTCGGTAAAGGTGTGACGCTAAGCTATGGCGGTGATGCTAGTTACTTTTTGATTTATTCCGCGGTTGTTGAAGGCTTAGTTAGCGCTGGAATGGATGCGGGTAAACAAGTGCAATTGATTGGCATGCTTGCTCAAGGACAAAATCCTAAGCAGGCCCAAGAGAGTTTAAACTCGCTTCATCTTAATAGTGTTCCTGCCTTTAACCAGAGCCTAGGTTATACGCCCTATGTGGTACCTGGATTGTTCTTGCTGATTTTGCACCAAACCTTACTCATAGGTACTGGCATTTTAGGGGCAGGGCAATGGCGGCATAAAGGGTATTGGCAGCAGGTGTCACCGGTGCAATTAGTCTGTGGTCGTATTCTTGCTTTCATGTTGATTTATATCTTCTTTACCAGCTTTTATGTGGGCTATTGTTATCACTGGTATAACGTGAGTATTCAAGCGAGCCTTGGCTTAGTTGCGCTGTGGTTATTGCCGTTTTTACTGGCTACCGCCGCTGCAGGTGTTGCCATGAGTACCTTGTTCACCCGCCGCGATTTACCCACCCAAGTGCTACTGCTGATCTCTATGCCTATTCTATTCGTGTCAGGTTTTGTGTGGCCGATAGCACTGATCCCAGAACCTTTAGTACTCGGCTCACAGTTTATTCCTGCCGTACCCGCGATTATGGGCATGTTAGAACTCAATCAAATGGGCGCAAGTTGGGCGAGTGTGATGCCCAAATGGCTGCAACTATGGGGCTTATTTGCGGTCTTTTTCGGCCTAGCGATGTTGGGGATTAAGCGAAGAGCAAGATTGTTGGATGAAGCTAATCAGCTTTGATGGGACTCGCGGGACAGAGTATCTCGCGAGTGTTTACAGGTTTTGTACTCTACAGGGGCAGTTTAGGTACTTCTGCAATTAATCTTTAGAAGTAGAGACTTTCAACAATTTTACCGTCGACGAGCATATCGCACTTATCGCCTGAGCTCGACTTAGTCGCTTGAATGACGCCGGCAATCGCGCCAAATGCGCCACCTTGGCTGCTGAGTACTGAACCGAAATAGCATTGGCTAGAAATCTTGAAATCCTTGTATTTACCGCTCAAATTTTGAGTCGGAGTATAAGGCGGGAAAGTGCCTTTCATAACAGAATCGCCATTCACAGAGAGTGAAATGTTTTTGCGTTCTGTATCAAAACTGCCACCAAAAACTAAGTTAACACCCTCGATTTCAACGGTTTTTTCTTGAGCGATAATAGGTGGTTTTGCGGCGCAGGCGGCGAGAAAACAGCTGCCAATGGTCAGAGAGACTAAAGTAATTTTACGCATTTCATCTTCCTTTTGATGCGATAAAACAAATGAAGCGGTTGCTTCGCAAATTAAACTGCCCCTGTTTAATTTTTGCCGGAAGATTATATCTATATCTGCTTTATTTCCAATAACAAATTTAAAACAAGTGAAAAAATTATTCAGTTTTGAGCTTGTCCTTCGGCATGTCATCAGCCTTACTATCATATTCTAGTAGCGTGTCTTAGTGTTCAAACTGCTTTAAGCCATCTTTATCCTTGTCTATTCTATTCCGTTAATTTAACTCTCATCGTGCAGATAGCCATCAAACGGCCCTTATTGGGTTGTCTTCTTATTGGTTTTGGGGGAGAATGCGCGCCGAAAAAATAGCCGAGATACTCAGTATCTCGGTTATTTTTTATTTATGACGTATGTGTTTTAAAACAATTGAGGCCGGTAAACATCCGGAAATGATATGAGGTTCAGTTGAACCTATTTTACTGAGGAAAGACCAATGGGGCTGTTGTGTACCGGATTGTCGGTAGTTGTTGTAAATCAAGTTGTTGCGTTAGCCATTAAACCTAGAGTGCAGACGGTTAGCCGCAAGCAAAAACTAATTGCAGATGCGTGCTTAGGTGTTCAACCCTGTAGAATGGGGGTGTGCTGATGAGCCAACAAAATCTGGGTTTGAAGCAGACCCTCAACTTATGGCAAGTGGTGGTGATGGGGCTTGCCTATCTCACGCCTATGGCCGTTTTTGACACCTTTGGTATTGTTTCCGAGATCACCTCTGGCCATGTGGCTACGTCTTATCTATTCGCATTGGCGGGGATTTTATTTACCGCGTTTAGTTACGGTCATTTGGTACGTAAATATCCCTATGCGGGTTCAGCCTACACTTATGCTCAAAAAACCTTTAGCCAGAATGTTGGTTTTATGGTGGGTTGGTCATCGCTGCTGGACTATATGTTTATGCCAATGATCAATATGTTGCTCGCAAAAATCTATTTAACCGCCATGTTTCCCAGCGTCGAACCTTGGATCTTTATTTTCGCACTTGTGACCATAATGACCTTGCTTAATCTCAAGGGGATTGATCTCGTCGCGAACTTTAATGGGGTGATAGTGTTTGCACAGATCGCCATTATTGTGGTGTTCATTGGTCTAATGGCCTATAGCATTTCCCTCGGTGAAGGCGAAGGTGTCGTCGCGAGTGTGCGACCATTTTATGCCGATAATATGGCGATGGCGCCATTATTCACAGGGGCGACGATTCTGTGTTTCTCCTTCCTCGGCTTTGACGGGTTAAGTTCACTGACTGAAGAAACTAAAGATGCGCAGCGTGTTATCCCTCGCGCGATTGTGTTGACAGCTTTGCTCGGTGGCGTGATTTTTGTTGGCGTGTCTTATTTTTTGCAGCTCTATTTCCCCGATATTTCCCGCTTTCAACAGCTTGATGCGGTATTGCCTGAAATTGCACTCTATGTGGGTGGTAATCTATTCCAGTCCATCGTATTAGTGGCGACCACAGTTGCCGTATTGGCATCCGGTATGGCTGCCCATGCTGGGGTTGCACGGATTTTATATGTGATGGGGCGGGATAATATGTTGCCACGTAAAGGGTTTGCTTATATCCATCCTAGATGGCGAACCCCAGCATTTAATGTCTTGTTGGTGGGTGCGCTTGCGCTGTCTGCCGTTTCATTTGATTTGGAAATGGCGCTAGCCTTAGTGAATTTTGGCGCTTTAGTCGCTTTTACCTTCGTAAACTTATCCGTGATTGTGCAGTTTTACCTAAGGGATCGACGTAATAAATCTTTTAGAGACCACTTACAATACTTAGTCTTGCCATTGTGTGGCGCCGGCACTATTGGCGTGCTTTGGGTGAACTTAGAGCCACAATCACTAGAGTTAGGGCTTATATGGGCGGCAGTGGGAGCATTGTATTTGGCTTTACGGAGTTTCCGTTTACGCCGTGCAGTAGAGCTATAAAATTAAGAGTTATAAAATTAGTGAGAGTCATGGCTCATAGATGCACAGCTATAACTAAAGATGTGTAGTAGATCTAAGGGCTGTGGGTTGTCATCCTCTAACAAAATATTCCAATAAAAAGACCCGCATTAGCGGGTCTTTTCAGTTTGCTTAATTGAGTTTTAAAGCGCTGGTACTGTGAAACCTAAGTTATCAGTGACCACATTTTTAGGGGTCGTGACTTTCACCGATACGCTGGTGTTGGCCGATGCCGTAAATTTCAGTGGTGAACCTAGACTGCCTTTCGCATACACAGTATTGGGAACCTCGAAGGTTTTAGGCGTTCCAGCACAATCCACGCACAATTCGATACTTGTCTGAGCTGGCATGATTTGATTCGCACTGTCGTGGACAAATACTACAAACTCAGAACTAGCACCAACGGCCACAGGTTTGATGTCATTCACACTCGGCAATAACACACCGTCTTGCATCACACTGATATAAGCCTGTGAGCCTGACATGCTCATTACTAAGGCTTTGCGGATATAGGTTTTATTGGCTTGGCCTTTGCCGCAGAGTGCGCTTTCGCATTGTGGACCGTTAAATTTACCATCGGCAAAACTATATTCTTTTGCTTGAGTATTCCAAAATGGTTCGGCTGAATTCCTAATGCCATCTTCATTGTCATCCCTAAACGCATCACCTAGATCACTAAAACCACTAGGAAGATAGGCTTCGATGTCCATACCATTGCCTGTGCATTTTTTCGCAACGCCTGAATTCGTTAAACAAGCCAAGTCAGGCACAGGCGTGCCATTGATGTCTTTACTAACATCAGCATCATCAAAGATGTTATTGCCATTGGTATCGAAGAAGGTTTCGTGACCTAAGGCATAAGCGAGAATCGTGATGCGGTGATCGGGTACTCGTGCCGTTTGTGAAGTCCAAACAACGCTACATGTCCCATTTTTAGTTAAACATGATGTTGGGATCTGGCCACCTTCTGTCGTGAAGTTGACAGCAGTATCATCGGGCGCTGGATTGCCAAAACTATCGGAGGCTCGAATGGTGATCGTTGCAGTTTCACCATTAAAGTCACCTGCTTCTGGATTGAATATTGTCGTTGATAGACTAAATCCAAGCTGTTGCGGCAAGCCAGTATTGACGGTCAGTTGCTCTGATTGGCTAGTGATAACTTCTTTAGTATCAGTATCAACTGCAGTAGCGACTACGCGCACTGGCGTGGGTACTGTACCGGATAATACGCGCACACTGGCGATACCTTGGGAGTTAGTCAGGCTTTGCGCATTCGCAGTGCCATTGGCAAAACTTAAACCACCGACAACCGTATCTAAGGTAAAGCTGACATTCTGTTGCGCTGCGGGTTGGCCATTGGCGCTGGTGACTTTGAAGCTGACTAAAGAGGATTCGCTTGAACCCGTACCGCCCGCACCTTTGATGCGAATTTGTGCCGGCTCTGCCGACTCAAAACTTAAGCTGGCAAGCGTTTGACGTTGCAGAGTAAATGGGAAATTCGCCGTTAACGTCTGATTACCAGCCACGGTTGTGGCGATGATTTGGTCGCTACGTTCACTGTTGCCACTGCAACTTGTGTCTTGGAAGGTCGAGCTCGCATTACCCGATAAAGTCGTAACTGGGGTATCGAGTGTGGCGCTATTGTTTGTGGTGCAATCTGAGCTAAAGCTGATGGAAGAGGGTGTTTGTACTCGGGTAACCGTGCCGTCATTGGCCTCTAATACTAAACTTGCACTTACACCAAAACTACCGCCTGCGCTGATTTTATATTTGCCATTGGCATCGGCCGTTAAGGTGCTCGCCAATTGACCTTCGGTAAAGACTGCACCATTGAATGAGCCGAGTTTCAGCGTGCCTTCTTGATTGACTGCATCTTTACTCAACACTTCATATAAACTGCTGGTTTGCAGCGATTGACCTTGATAGTCCACAGTGACCGTTAAGGCATTTGCCCCTAATTCAGTTGCACTTGGCGTATAGGGTACCTGCGCAATACCTTGAGTGTTGGTCAGCGCACTGGCAGGATTGAGCGCCGCTGAACCAGCAGTAAAGGTGACTTTAGCGCCTTCGATACCTTTGCTTTCGCTATCGAGCAATATGGCTTGTAATTGCACCGACTCATCGACTTTAAAGCGAGTGACTAAGGCTGAGCTGTTTAAAATACTGGCGCTGAGTTTGGGTGTTTCAATGGTGTTGCCATTGTCTGAACCAACGAACTCGTAGTTACGGCTTGCAGTTAATGCGTCTGCATCAGACGGCGTATAGCTCGCCGTTACCGTACCAGCTTCTGCTGTTAATGCAGGGTTAGAAATGATGACTTCAGCAACGCCATCTGCATTGGTGAGTTTTGTTGCTGGCGCAACAGTACCTAAGGTCGCAGCGAAGCTAATCAGTTGGCCGCTAAGTTTACTCGAACCCTTTTTTAAGGTAGCGACGGCACAAAAACTCGTATCGGAGGCATAGCTTAAATTGGTGGTTGCATCGGCGCACTTGCCGTTAACTACAGTTTTATAGCCCAGCGTTAAGCTATAGCTGTCTGTTGTTCCGTCAGTGTCGGTGCCATCAGCGGCGCCATTACAACCACTGAGCGCTAATGCGCCCAGTAATACCCAAGAAAATACCGATAACGTTTTGCTAAGTCGCATAAGCAACATCCTTGTGGGGCTGAAGTTAATTAGTCTTGGATTTCGCTGCGTAGATATTTAAACAGCTCTTTAGATGATTTTGATTCAGGGCCTTTGGCCAGTTCTTTGGTGGCTTGACGCACCAAAGTACGCAGTTTTTGTCTGTCTAATTGCGGATAATGCTCGACGACAGTTTGAATCTCATCATCACCTTGGGTGAGTAAGCGTTCACGCATTTTTTCGAACATTTGTAACTTAGCTGTCTCGTTGTTGTTTTTATTCAACACGATAGCGAGTGAAGCCTTGATTGGCTCAATATCAAAATTACGCATCAATTTGCCGATATACTGCATGTGGCGACGATACGCCTCAGTATTGACCTTGATTTTGCGTGTTTGCAGGATAGCGTCGTACAAAAACTCATCCAGCTCGATTTTATCTAGCTGAGTCTTGCTCAGTGAAACAAGCTCCATACCGACTTTTTGCACGGCTTCGCTATCACGCTTGTCCGTTGTTTTGCTGCTGACATAATCTTCATCTATGTCGTAGGGCTGTTTAAAATGTTCTGAATCACCAACAATCTTCATATAGATAAAACCTCAAGTAAATAACTGGCTAATAATAACATCTCCAGCCAAAAATCGCCTAGGTGAATGTGTTAATACCCAAGCTACCTGAAGATACGAGTTTCAGAGCGCCTAGGGTGCTTCAATTCAAGGCGCAGCAATGACAGAATGTCGGCCACCTTTTGAATTGATGCAACACGGAAGTGGAGTGCCCTAGGCGCTCCGTCCCGGCGGGTTTTAACGCACTTTATGCTGTGTTGGTTATTTTTAACTTAGCCCGCTAGGTCTGCAAATAACCGCCTTGCCTAAAGTGCGTTAAACTCCCGCTGAATCCTGCATCTTCAGGTTGTTTGGGTATAGGATACGCTCTCAAGCCTAAGTCAGCCGCGAATAATTAATGTGAATGGGATTTGTGTTTGTTATGCTACGGCAATTGCCGACAACGAAAGAGTAGCTTTGTGTCTTTGAACAGAATCGATAGTGAATTGGGCGCGCTGAAAGATGCGGTGGCCGTGGCGCTGGAATATGCCAACAAATTAGGAACGAACGCTGCCGAAGTGGCGATCAGTAAACAACAAGGTTTGTCGGTTTCTACCCGTTTAAAAGAAGTTGAAACCGTTGAATTTAATAAAGATGGTGCTTTAGGAATTACGGTTTACCGCGATGGTTGCAAGGGCAGTTCATCGACGTCGGATTTAAGTCCAGAGGCCATTGCCTTAGCGGTGAAAGCGGCCGACGATATCGCCCGTTATACTTCTCCGGATCCATTCAGTGGTCTTGCCGATAAAGCCTTGATGGCAAATCAGATCCGCGATCTTCAACTGTATTATCCACAAGATATTTCCCCCGATGAGTTAGCGCAACTAGCGATCCGCGCCGAAACTGCGGCGCTCGATGCCGATCCACGTATCAATAATTCCGACGGCGCCAGTGCCAATGCTCACACTGCGGTTAAAGTGTATGGCAACAGCCACGGTTTCTTAAACGGGTATTGCAGCTCGCGTTATAGCTTGAGTTGCAGCGTGATCGGTGAAGATAGCGAAGGCAATATGCAACGGGATTACGATTACACTATCGCCCGTAAATTCAGCGAGATGCTTGCACCTGAAACGGTAGGTTTAAAGACCGCCGAGAAGACAGTAAGCCGCCTCGGTGCGCGCAAGATCGCTACGACGCGTTTACCCATTTTATTAGCGCCCGATATCGCCACAGGGTTAATCGGCCACTTTATCGGAGCGATCAGCGGTGGCAGTTTATACCGTAAATCCAGTTTCTTATTGGATTCGATCAACACCCAAATCTTCCCCGATTGGTTTAATATCGAAGAGCAGCCGCATTTATTGGGCGCATTGGCAAGCGCGAACTACGATAGTGAAGGTGTGGCGACCCAAGACAGACGCATTATTGACCGCGGCATGTTAGAAACCTATTTGCTGACCAGCTACTCGGCGCGCAAGTTAGGCTTAACCAACACGGGCCATGCGGGCGGTATTTATAATTGGACGCTTGGTCATACAGGCCAAACCTTCGACGAATTGGTGAAAGACATGGGCACAGGTTTGATTGTGACCGAAGTCATGGGCCAAGGCGTGAACATGGTAACGGGCGATTATTCCCGTGGTGCGGCGGGTTTCTACGTTGAAAACGGTGAGATCCAATATCCAGTGGAAGAGATCACTATCGCGGGTAACTTAAAAGAGATGTTCCGTGGCGTGCAAGCCGTGAGTAAGGATTTTGATTTGCGCTCATCGATTCGTACCGGCGGTATCTTGTTATCTGAAATGAAGATTGCGGGTAACTAATCCATAGTGTCACTCGTTCCTCCGTGCTGCATAGTGCGCTTAAGTCGTCTCAGTGCTTTAGTGCTAGTATTTTAGTCTTGGTAGCATGAATGTGGTTTGAGCATAAAAAAGGGCAAGCGATTAATCACTTAATCTGCTTGCCCTTTTTGTTTAACGTTCGGATTAGATCTGTTCGACCTAAAAAGCCGTGCAGTTAAAAACCATGTGGTTAAAAACGATGTTGTTAAAAACAGTGCCTTTAAAATCAGTCGTTAAAATGCATAGCTTGCGCTGAGTTCGAGCGAGCGACCTGCACCGGCAATTTGGTTAAAGCCATTGGTATTATCGGCCTTAAATTCCGCTACACTTACGCCGCCCAGTGGCAGCTCATAGTAGCTGTCGAACAGGTTATTCACGGCGAAGGTGACAGTCAGATCCTGCCATTTCATACTGCTGTTCAAATTGAGCAAGGAGTAACTGTCGGTTTCATTTTCAAGGCGGCGGTCATCTACGCGATCTTTGGTCGCAACCCATTGCCATGAAAGACTGTTTTCCCATTGACCTAACTGATGTTGCAGTGCCAGCTCAGTTTGCAACGGCTTGATTTGATATAAAGGTTCATCACCTTCATCTCGCTCGCCACGGGTTACATTCACTTTGCCTAACACTTGCCATTTACCTGTGCTGGTTTCGGCAAACTGGTAGAGCGCATTAAAACGTGCGCCATAGAGATTGGCATCTAAGTTAGTGAATTGGAGAATATTGCGTTTGCCATCAGGCGAACTGGTGCGATTGAAGCTACCAATGACTTCGGCATCGACATAGTCAGTCACAGCTGTGTACCAAGCTGTGGTCGAGACTTGCCAGCTATCATCGTTATATTTGTAGGCTGCGCTCAGGGTATGGGCGGTTTCTGGTTTAAGATCCGGATTACCTACGTAACCATTACCATCACCATACCAACCTATCATAGTGGTCGCCATAGTGCCGCGGCCCCAGCTGTAACGTTCGTACAGATTAGGTGCACGATTCTTGCGGGCTAAACCAAACTCAAGTTGTTGATTGGTCGATAATTGATAGCGTGCCAGTAAGGTGGCATCGATCAGATTATCATCACGTTTTCTGTCCATCGCATTAAAGGCTTTTGCCGCTTCTGCGTCGACATTGGGCATGCCCATCATAGGCATGTTGCTATAGGCTTGGACTTCACCTGTATTGGTGGTGACATACTCAAAGCGAACGCCCGCCGATAACCACCAGCTTTGACTTAAATCTTGCTGCCATTCGCCATAAACGGCGGCGCGGCGGCGTTCACCATCGTTGATGTTGATGTAGTCATTGGGCGCCATCATAGTGCCAGGCACCGCAGGCCAAACATCGTCGAGCTGGTAGCTATAGTATTCTTGGCCGACCAGTAAGGTGCTGTCATCACCCATTGGCAAACGCCAGTGTAGTTGATAGCTGTAGTCATCACCTTCAGTGTTCATTGGCATCTTGCCGGTTTTTTCTGGGGTGAAAAAGCCCATCTCGTGTTTCACGCCGTGCCAGTTTACTTGGGCACTGAATTCACCGTCATCGTCGAGTTTGAGTTGATAACGGGCGAGGGCACCGTAACTCTTGTTATCCGTCATATCCATATATTGGTTAGCAAAACCTTGGAATGGAATATTTTGGTGGGTCAATTTGATGGCAACTTCTTGAGTCTCATCGCGCCATGCGGCTGTCAGTGCATGGTTTTGTGCGCGGTATAGAGTATCTATGACTTTATCGCCATTGCCATCTTTATAGCTGTTGGCATCTTCATAGGCGCCTTGATAGCTAAGGCTGACATTTTTGCTGGCAACTGTGGCATTGGTGCCGAGTAGCAAGGTGTCGCTCACACTGCGATATCCCGTTGAGATATCACCGCTATTCCACTTGATGCTATCGCTTTCACCAAATTTAGGGTTAAGGCTGCTAACCTTAATCACGCCCGCAATATTGTCGCCACCGGCACTGACTGGCGATACGCCCGCAATCACTTCGGCTGCGGTGACTTGATTGGCGGAAATATAGGACAGCGGTGGATTCATT
Organism: Shewanella sp. SM32; assembly: GCF_025654235.1. Taxonomy (NCBI): domain Bacteria; kingdom Pseudomonadati; phylum Pseudomonadota; class Gammaproteobacteria; order Alteromonadales; family Shewanellaceae; genus Shewanella; species Shewanella sp. SM32. The sequence goes on from NZ_JAKKRO010000023.1 coordinate 33,428, forward strand.
TGGTTTGCACAGGAGGCAGTAATGTCCGCACCATCGACCAGCACTTTGATGCGATCGCCCATCATGCCATTGAGGATAGGTAGGGCCGATACGCCGCCCGCTTCGGAGAAATCGACTCCTTGCCCTTTCAGTAGATTTTCAGCCGAACCTAAGGCGTTACGGTTTTCGGTCTGTTGGCCATGGACCTCTAAGCGTTCAATATTGGCTAATTCGCTGTCGTCAGCCATGGCCTGTGGCGCTAGTGATAAACCCATGGCGATTGCGAGGGATGAGGAAATTACTGAAGTTTTAAACGGGTGAGATAAATACGCAGAATTTGCAGCCATCTTATTGTCTTCCATTCACTTGGATTAATTGCGCTGCATTATAAAGAGCATCTCAGTGTGGCAGGTGCGGCATATTGTCGCAGAGGGTAACAAAGCGAGTTAAAACATCAGAATATGGCTTGAGCAGAAGACAAGTTTTCCACTTTTTAATCAGTTAGGCATGATTCTCTTAGCTCTTTATTGGTACCTCAATTGATAAGAGGTCCAATAGAACTCTGCGTTAGCGGTACTTTTTGTGATTTAAGCTAACCCAAATGAGGCATTTTAATTTCTGGGATTTAAGCTAGCCAAAATACTTACTATACAAGCGCTGAGTTTCACCTTGGGAATCCATGGCGGCGAGTGCTTTGGCAAATTCAAAGACTTTAGAATCTGGTGTTAACACTGTGGGACTGTTATCTGGGCTGATGGGAATATCGGCGCGATAGTTGGGGTTGTGTCTACCGCGGTAGTGGCGGCTTTTTTTCGAGAAACCGAGATACATTTCCTGCGGTAATTCGCTGTAGTGATAGTGGAGTTTAAACTGGCTTTGGTCGCGATTTTTGAGGTAATAATGCAAAGTGGTTTGATCATAAATAAAAAAGTCCCCTTGGTTTGAAAGTAAATAATCCAAGGCTTTAGGGACGGTTAGCTCAGGCGGTTTGCGTACCTTGATTTTGTCGGGTAAGCCGCCAAAGTCATAACTGCCGGGGGCGATTAAGAGGGTCATCTCATTATGGGCTAACTGTTCAATGGAGCGAATATCGGCGGCGCCAGCACGGCTAATGCCAATCGCACGTTGTGAAAGTCCATTGGGGATAAAATGCGCGTATTGAGCCCGCTCTTCGGTGAAATTAAGGCCGGGATAAAAATCGATATTGCCGAGTTTGAGATCCCGCAGAATACGTAATTTAGGTGCGCGTACCACATTGAGTTTGCAGCCAATCTTGTTCGCCGCCGCTTGGTAGAGTTCGTGATAAAATCCCGTGTTATTGGACTCGTCTCCGATAAAGGGTAAGCGTTCGCTGGTGCGATACCCCATAGTCATCACGCAGGAGTCTGAACTGGAAAAAGCACTGGCAAGCGGGGCTTGAAGTGTTATCAGTAAGAGCAGTGCGCCGAGCCAAGGTTGAGCGACTAACACGGATGCCAAATTGATCTCCTTATCTGTCGATTACAAAGTGTAACCTGAGTGCCAATAAAGGTTATGGCAAAATCCACTCACTAAACCTATTAATAAAATCTTATTGATTATTAAGCTAATATATTATTTTTATTTAAATAATCTATCATACTTTCCTACTAGTCAAAGTCATTTTTTATGTTGGAGTGCACAAACTCTGTACATCTGATTTGATTGCGTTATAGTTTGCGCTGTTAGGCTATGGGCTTAACTTTCATTAAGCAGTGAGGCATAAAATGACTAAGCAAAAACCGCAAAATATGCCCTTAGAACACGAAAGTGGTCGAGGCACCATTACCGACAACGCACTAAAAGCGTTAGTGACGAGTCCCTTGTTTAGGACCCGCACCGAGAAAGCGAAAAAGGGCAAAGGGTCATACGACCGTAAAGCACAAAACCGAAAGGGGCATCAGCACAAGGGCGATGCCCCTTTTGACTTTCTAGGTCTGCGCTTTTGTTAATCTGCTTCAGTTCGCTGCTTTAGTCTGCTGTGTTAGTGCCTCGTTAATCCTGCCAATTCATGCTCCTCCATCTGCCTTTACGCCAATCTTTACGCTTAAATCAGCCTTATTATTGATACTCCTTGTTGGAGGTTAATTGTACTTTTGCCCTGAGCGAGTATGGTGAAGGCTTAGAGGGTTTTAGCGAAGGAGATGCGCATGGCACAGCAATATCGAATCGAACACGACACTATGGGTGAGGTAAAAGTCCCCGCCGACTGTTATTGGGGCGCACAAACCGAGCGTTCGCTGCAGCACTTTCGTATTGGTGCTGAGGCATCTATGCCTGTCGAAGTGATCCACGCTTTTGGCTATTTAAAGAAAGCCGCCGCCATTACCAATCAACAACTTGGCACTTTGACTCAAGCTAAAGCTCAACTGATTGCCCAAGTGTGCGATGAGCTGATTGCAGGCGAACTCGATGCGCAATTTCCTTTAGTGATTTGGCAAACGGGTTCGGGCACGCAAACCAATATGAACGTCAATGAGGTGATTGCCTATCGCGGCCATGTGCTCTCAGGTGGGCAACTTATCGATGCGGTTAAATGCTTGCACCCCAATGATGATGTTAACCGCTCGCAATCCTCCAACGATACCTTTCCCACCGCCATGCACATTGCCGCTTATCGCCAAGCGGTTGAGCTCGTTTTGCCCTGCATGAGGTTATTGCAGCAGAGCTTACAGATGAAGGCCGAGGAGTTTGCGCAAATCGTTAAAATCGGTCGCACGCATTTTATGGATGCAACACCGTTAACGTTAGGCCAAGAGTTTTCCGGTTACGCCGCGCAGTTAAGTCATGGCATCGAAGGCATTGAGCACAGTCTCAAGCGTGTAGCCGAGTTAGCTTTAGGTGCGACCGCCGTGGGCACAGGGCTGAATACACACAAGGATTACGCCGTTAAGGTGGCGGACAATATTGCAAAACTCACGGGTTTGCCCTTTGTGACGGCGCCGAATAAGTTTGCTGCCCTTGCTGCCCACGATGAATTAGTCGCCCTATCGGCGGCCTATAAAGTGGCGGCGGTCAGTTTAATGAAGATCGCAAATGATATTAGGATGTTAGGTTCTGGTCCGCGCTGCGGCATCGGTGAGTTATTACTGCCTGAAAATGAACCCGGTTCGTCGATCATGCCGGGCAAAGTGAACCCGACTCAGGTCGAGGCTATGACTATGGTGTGCGCGCAAATCATGGGTAATGATGTCGCCGTTGGGATTGGTGGCAGCAATGGTCAGTTTGAGCTCAATGTGTTTAAGCCTATGATTATCGCTAATGTGCTGCAATCGGGGCGCTTATTGGGGGATGCTTGCCAATCGTTTAATGATCATTGCATAGTCGGCATAGTGGCGAATGAGCCACAAATCGCGCAACATGTGGAGAACTCACTCATGTTAGTGACGGCGCTGAATCAACATATCGGTTATGAAAAGGCCGCTAAGATAGCCAAAAAAGCCCATAGTGAGCATAAGACACTGCGCCAAGCGGCATTAGAACTTGAGTTTGTCACGGCAGAAGAGTTCGAGCTTTGGGTCGATGCCAATAAGATGTTGGGACCCGATGCTTAATGCTTAATTCAAAACGTCTCATCCTAGCTGCTGATAAATCAGCGAAATTGAGGCTGGCAATGAATCAATATCGTGGGCCAAGACAGTGTGAAGAAACAGTGGAGTAAGGATGCTGAAGCATTCGCAGTGTTAATGCTTACGAAATGATAAAAACAAAAAGCGAACCAGAGGTTCGCTTTTTGAGTCATAGCCTGTCCTGTATCAGAACAGCTTAGTCTTGGGTGTCAGCGTCGACTATTTCGGCCCACAGATCGTGTTCATCTGAATGGGTGATGCGGGCACGAACCAACATACCGGGCTCAAGTTCAGTTTCACCATTGATAAACACCATGCCGTCGATTTCTGGTGCATCGGCGAAGCTGCGGCCAATGGCGCCTTCTTCGTCGACATCGTCAATCAGAATATCTAAAGTACGGCCAACGAAACGGGCTAAACGCTCGGCGCTGATCTCGGCTTGGAGTTCCATAAATCTGTGGTATCTGTCTTCTTTAACCTCTTCGCTGATAAGCTCAGCTATGGTGTTGGCGACAGCGCCATCGACTTCAGAATATTTAAAGCAACCTACGCGATCAAGACGTGCTTCTTTTAAGAAATCGAGCAGGATTTGGAAATCCTCTTCGGTTTCACCTGGGAAGCCGACGATGAAGGTCGAGCGGATCACTAGATCTGGACAAATTTCACGCCAGCGTTGAATCGCTTCTAACTGACGGTCAACACGGCCTGGACGCTTCATCATCTTCAGGATGCGCGGGCTAGCATGCTGCATTGGAATATCCAAATACGGCAGGATTAAACCTTCCGCCATTAGCGGGATCAAATCGTCAACCCATGGGTAGGGATAGATATAATGCAGACGCACCCAAGCGCCCATTTTACCCAGTTGGCGCGCTAGGCTAGTAATGTCTTGCTTGACTGGCATACCGTTCCAAAAATCGGTACGACCGCCTTTGTCTTTGCCGTAGGCCGAGGTGTCTTGGCTCACAACTAGAATTTCTTGTACGCCTGATTCCACTAAACGCTTAGCTTCATCTAAGATGCTGCCCGCTGGGCGGCTGTCGAGATCGCCACGTAGCGAAGGGATGATGCAGAAAGTACAACGGTTGTCGCAACCTTCTGAAATCTTTAAATAAGCGTAATGCTTAGGCGTTAACTTAACCCCAGTTTGTGGGATTAATGAGGTGAAAGGGTTGTGCTCTGGCTTAGGCACGTACTTGTGAACATGCTTCAACACCGCTTCGTAGCTGTGTGGGCCAGTGATTTCTAACACATCAGGGTGCACTTCGCGGATTTGGTTTTCTTTAGCGCCAAGGCAGCCAGTGACGATCACTTTGCCGTTTTCTTCTAAGGCTTCACGCACAGCATCCAGAGACTCTTCCACCGCAGCATCGATAAAGCCGCAGGTATTGACGATAACTAAGTCGGCATTGTCGTAGCTGTTAGTGACTTCGTAGCCGTCGATGCGTAACTGAGTCAGAATACGCTCTGAATCCACGAGGTTTTTTGGGCAGCCCAAAGACACGAAACCGATGCGATTCCCAGTGGCAACAGCATTAGTGCTTGCTGCTTCTAATGTTTTGACTGGGATATCAAGCGTGGTCGTTTGCTTGGGTTTAAAAGTTTCAACTGTCATGGTTTCTCGCTGAGGTATAAGCCGCCTTAAAAAAGTTGGCGGATTATACCTGAAGTGATTAAAAGGTACAGTAGCTTTGGCTGAAAAGTGTACAACTGGGGCGCTGAATATGCCAGTTAACCCTAAGGCCTATTTTGGGTGTGGATATAGGAAGACAAGCCAAAGATCCAAGGTCGAACTCATCTGGATAAAAAGCGCTAAACATTTTTCAGAAAAATTAACCCTTTTTAAAATTGGCCACGTTTATAGGGGCAAGAGACAATTTCTTGATGCTGTTACATATTGGCACAAGTATTGGCACTTTTTACTGATAGCCTAAGCGCTAAATAAGCGACACGGTCGTTTTAGCCGTCTCGTTTTGAATATGCGTTCTATTTGAAGTGGTTTAGGTATAAGCACATTATTTTGGAGTAAGTTATGAAAAATTCTCTTTTAGCGGTATTGGTGGCGGGTGGTCTTTTTTCTAGCGCGTTTATGGCGCCAGCAGTGATTGCCGCTGAGGTCGATTTCCCGCATATTGAAACCATGGGGGTCAGCCAAATCCAAGTCGAGCCCGATATGGCGGATGTGAATGTGGAAGTGGCCGTGACCGAAAAAACCGCTAAAGCCGCCAAAGATAATTCCGATGCCGCCGTGGCTAAGTTTATCGCCCGTCTCACCGCAGCGGGTGTGACTAAAGATCAGATCCAGAGCGCGAATTTAAATCTTCAACCGCAATATGTGTATGTGCAGGATAAAGCGCCAGAGCTGACGGGTTATACTGCCAGTCGCCAAATTACCGTGACGGTAACAGACTTAAGCCGCTTGAATGCTATTTTAGATTCTGCCTTAGAAGAGGGCATGAATCGGGTCAATAACATCGCCCTTAAGTCGAGCAAAGAAGCTGAATACGTCGCCAAAGCACGTCAAGCTGCGATTGTGGATGCCAAACAAAAAGCCGAATCTTTGGCTAAAGGCTTTGGTGAAAATCTCGGTAAGATTTGGCAGATCCGTTATTACGATCAACGCCCTGTGCAACCTGTCATGTTACGCATGAGTGCTAAAGCCGATGCCATGGGCGCCGCCGAGAGTTATCAATATGGTCAAGTGAGCATAGAAGATAGAGTTGAAGTGGTTTATAAACTGAAGTAAATCAGTCAGAGGCCTATGGTGATGGATGAAGCTCCTATTGAGATTCATCCATTTTTTTATGCCGTTTACAATCGTTTTATATTTTTGGAAATAGCATTCTTCACTCTATATGTGATGGATTTTATTAGGATGATGAACAGTAAAAACTGGCAAATTTAAGTATTTATCCTCACACTAGTAAGGTTAATGTTTAGGAGGCCGTTTATGGATTTTCCCGCTCGAATAAAGCAACAAACTTGCATGGATTGCTTAAGTGGTAAGTCATTAGGATTTGAAATTCGAATGGCATTTCAACCTATTATCCATTGGCCTAGTCGTGAGATTAGCGGTTATGAAGCTCTGGTCAGAGGCCCTGATGGTGAAGGGGCTGCGTGGGTGTTTGAGCGGATTAATGAAAATAATAAATACTATTTTGATCAGGCTTGCCGTGTTAAAGCGATAGAAACTGCTTCAAAGCTGGGACTCGATAAGATGCTCAGTATCAACTTTTTACCTAATGCCGTATATAACCCTGAGACCTGTATCCGCGCGACGATTGAAGCCGCCGACATGTATGGGTTTGATATTCACAAAATCATGTTCGAAGTGACAGAGGGCGAGCAAATTGTTGATCGGGCAAAATTAGTCCGTATCTTCGAGAGCTATGCTAAGCGTGGTTTTATCACGGCAATCGATGATTTTGGCAGTGGTTTTGCTGATTTAAGCTGGCTCGAAGCCCTACGCCCTCAAGTATTAAAACTTGATATGACCTTGATCCGTGATATCGATCTCGATAGAGAAAAGCAGTTAGCCGTGGATGAAATACTGCGTATTTGTTTAGAGCTTAATACAAGAGTTTTGGCCGAAGGCATTGAGACTGAAGCCGAACTTAATTATCTCGCTGGAATAGGGATTGAGTATTTTCAGGGGTATTATTTTGCCAAACCACAACTCGAATATTTGAGTTCCTATGAAGAGCTGAGCTTTCACGCCCCAAAGTAAATGGTTAGGTGGATTGATATCGTTGCACGATTAGAGTGATAACACGTGCAGAGACACGATGGATAATTCTTTGTTTCTGATATCGGCTAACTGATATATCATGCGCCACCTAAAATTGCCCTTGTTACCTATTCGCTACTATGTCTTCCAACGCGCTCTATACCGATTTATCCGGTTATTACGATTTAATGTGTTCCGATATCAACTACCAGCAACAGAGCGCGAGTATCCATCGTCTGCATCAGTTCCTCGGCAATAATGGTAAGCAACATCTTGATTTAGCCTGTGGCACTGGTCCACATGTGCGGCATTTTATCGACCTTGGTTATCAGTGCAGTGGCCTTGATATTAATCAGCCTATGCTAGACATGGCCATGCGTCGTTGCCCTGAAGCTCAGTTTAACCTCCAAGATATGACGGCTTTTTATTTAGAAGAGCGCGTCGATTTGATTACCTGTTTTTTATATTCCATCCATTACAGTGCTTGCATCGAACGCCTTAAAAGCTGTATCGCCAGTGTGCATAGCGCACTTAATGACGGTGGGCTGTTTTGTTTTAATACTGTCGATAAGCACAGAATCGATAACACAAGTTCGGTTAAGCATTTTGCCGAGTTTGATGGTAGTCATTTCGCCTTCGAATCCGGCTGGCATTACAGTGGGCAAGGTGAGAAACAGTCATTAAAGTTGAGTATTGCCAAAAGCAGTCAGCCGTTTGCTGATGTCTCGCCTTTACCTGTCTCTGATATGAAAGGCTTAGGCTCGCTGGAAGCTGGGTTACACGCCGCAGGTTTGCAAGAAGTGGGTTTACAAGAAGTCCACAGTATTGAGCAATGGCAAGACCAACATGCTATGGTCGCTACCAGCTTCACTGAGCTGCAGGAATTGTTAGCGCCCTATTTTGAAGTGCATGTTTTCGAACACGATTATGAAAGAATTGTCCCGTGGGATTTAGCATCAGGTAATGCGCTGTTTGTTTGTGTGAAGATTTGACCTTCTGTTGAAGGTTGGTAACAGAAGGTCTGCTCATAATGTCAGTGTGACTTGTTAAATCTCGCTTCTCTTTCAGTCTGTTTTTATGTAAACCCAAATGAAAGTAGTGGGCTTCATTCTTGATTTTTCATCAAGAGTCGACCAAAAGGGGAAAGTACCAGTTCCCCTTTTGGATATTCCTTGCCAAATAACGTCCATGTTTAACAATCAGTTCGTCATCCATAACTCTTGTTCATAACGCTGCCGCACAGTATTCCCGTTAAAGCTTGCTTTAATAAACTTGCTTTAATAAAGAAGTCGCACAATAGAAATGATAATAGAATTAATTGAATGTAATAAAGTTGTATGTTTATTTTATTGCCTATGAAATAGTTACAATTTCACAGGCAATAAATACATTAAGACAGAATTAGCACGGCTTTAGTGTAAGTATGAAAAAAGTTTCATGTGTTTTATAAAAATAGTTAACTCGAATTTAAAATATTAAAATAAATCTATAGTGTTGATAAGTATGGTTATTATTTTCATTATGTATTGATCTGAGTGTGGTTTTGCGAGGTTGGCATTATTTTTGTAGTGTCCTTAGTGTATTTAAATAATTAACTAGGAGTACTTTATGAAAAATCCCATTCTTACTTTAGCTGCCATTATTTCTTTAGCCTCTTTTAGTGCATATTCTCATGCTGATAACATGAGCAACAGTGATGCCGCAGAAAACGGAATCTATGTCGGCGCTAACTACGGTTATTTAAAAGTCGATGGCGATGATGATTTTGATGATAATAGTGATGTAATGCAGGGTCTTGTTGGTTATAAGTTTAATAAATACCTTGCTCTTGAAGGTAGTTACATTAACTTTGGTGATTATGGTAATGGTTTAGCCAATGCCGAAACCGATGGTTATACGGCAGCCCTTAAAGTCATGCTTCCCATTGCAGACCGAGTTGAGCTATATGCTAAAGGTGGTCAGTTATGGTATTCGACAGATTATGACGTCGTCGGTTTTTCTGGCAATGACGATGGTGAAGGTGTATTCGCCGGCGCCGGTGTGGCATTTAAAGTCACAGATCGATTTTTAATTAATGCTGAGTATACTTGGTATGATGCAGATATTAATGTCGATAGCGTCGCCAATGGCGGGAAAACAGATACAGACTTTAATCAAGCCAGTATCGGTGTTGAATATCGCTTCTAATTAGTAATTTGTAATATTTATAATTCAAGTAAAAATTATTAAGGCGTGACACTTTGAGTGTCACGCCTTTTTTACTTTGATTTTATTTTTATTGTAAAATTTATTTGGTTTCACTTATTTTAAATAAAGATCAAAGTCGTGGGGCTTCCCCCTTGGATGCTCGATGACCGAACTCATGCATTTTTTATTAAACTATTCGCCTGCGGCAACTCCGAGGGGACTTCTGTCGTCGCGGTGTTGGCCGTAATCGGATGTCCCATCTTTGTTTCTTTGTCTGTTATTGCGGCCTTACGGCCGAGGTGAATCAAAGTCGTGGAGTTTCACCCCACACCCGACCAAAAGGGGAAAAGCGCCTGTTCCCCTTTTGGAAATCCCCCGGCGTCCCTAGCGAAGTTACATGCATTGATTAGTGGCTTCGTGCTTATTCGAAAATAGCTAACGCTTCCGATGGGGCGTCCCTTCCCCCCGAAAGCTACGCAGACGTCCTGTCTGCGTCACGCGATTTTCTTCAACGCTCTTCAGCAACTTCGCAGGGAAAGGTGTATTCCTGCGAATTATGTGTTGTCTGTGAGTTCTTTAAAGAAAAAGAGATCGCCTGTCCCATCTTTTTAAAAGCATTCACGTAGCAACGTGTACTGATGTAGAAATACAAACGTTATATTGGAATAAAGTCGTATTTCCTAAGCTTAGGCTCAAGGATAGAAGTAAATATTTACATGGATTGAAATATGAAAGATGGAATAGTTGCATTTAAGCTTACCTCGAGCTTAATCATCACTCCCATACAAAGCTGTGTACGTTATGTAAAACCGCTTTTTTATGTAACTTGGATTGTGCGAAGTCTTTTAGATGCTAAAAAGTCGGCGATTAATATTTTCAATTTGGGCGCTTGAACATCTCTCACATATATTGAAACCCGCTTGGTTATTAATTCAGCAGGTTAGCCATTGCTAACGCCAAAAGTTATCAACAAGATGTCCCCTAAATTCAGACTTGCAAATAAGGAAGAACCTCACTATCTTGTGTCTTAGCGAAAAAAAAACACTATATATAGTGCTTTTTTGCTGATGGATAGCGACTAAGGTACATGTAACACTCGACATGTTAATGAACCTTAGTCACAAGGATGTATACCGCAAGGCGATTTACTTGGTTTACTTAGAAGGTTAACGGGATCCCGTTGTTGGTACTATAGGATATCGCTTTAGACTCAGCAACACCCTAAGCAAGTAATTCGCCTTACATTGAAAACTTTGTTTAGGAAAAATATATCATGACCCAAATTAATATGGCTCATTTGAGTGAACGTTCTACCTCTGGCGGCAAAATTAATTTTGCTGTTTTTGAAGCAAAACCAACTAGCGGTAATAATGCAGCTTTACTTCACCAACTTACACAGGCTGCAAGAGCCTCTGGTTTAAGAGTTGACCAATCTGCACTAGCGTATAAATTAGGTAGCCGAGTAATGTTTGAAGGTGATCCGAATTTGGTAAAATATCTTGCTAAAGGTTGGTACCCTCAATGGACGCATAGTATCTCAATCTAACTGGGATTATTAATGGTTTTTAACGAGCTATCCATTGTTAATTTTGCAAAGTGTATGCTTGTAAAAAGGCATACTGATTACTAGATGGGTTGGCGGGATTAAGCATTGGCATGTAAGTGACCGTTGACGGCATGGATGCCGTCGTCGAGCCCTCATGGATGAGTTTATGGCGTGTCACTGGAATGACAGTGCTTAATTATCAGCGGTGTATTGGTTAAGTTTGTGAATGACTTAAACAAAAAGGCGCCTAAGCGCCTTTTCTACTATTCAGTTATGGGTAAACCACCCAAAACCTCAGATTTGATTACAACTCTCTATTACACAATCAGATCATACTCATCTTTGAGTATCTTAATAATATCTGCCTTTGGATTCGCTGGCAGCGGAATCGCCGCGCCAGTCACTTTCTCGGCAACGCCGGTGTAAGTGCGTGACACTTGCATCATGGCCTCAAGTGGGAGGTCATTGTCGCGGGCGAGGGCTTCACGCTCTGGCATTCTGTCTTTGTTGAGCAGCACATCAGGATCGGGGAAATGATTTAGCAGGAATTGGCGGAAACCCTCTTTGGAGTTTTCCAAAATCTTGCCATCGCGGTAGGCGGCGCCGTCCCAAATACGTGATGAGTCTGGAGTGCCGACTTCATCCATGTAAATCAGTTTTGAATTGCCATCTTTATCGGTCACATAACCGAACTCAAATTTAGTGTCGACAAACACTTGATCAATGTCGGCCAGTGCTTTTGAAATCACTTTAAAGCCATCTTTTAACAGCTTCTCGTACAGGTCGATATCTTCTAACTTTTCAAAGCCAAAGGCTTGGTAGTTGGCTTGGATATCGCTGCGGCTGATGTTCACGTCATCTTGGGCTGGCACGCCTGGGATACCGGTTAAAATGCCCTTAGTCGATGGGGTGATTAACAGCTCAGGGAGCTTTTGATCTTTCTCTAAGCCTTCTGGCAGTGTGATGCCACAGAATACGCGCTCGCCCTTAGAGTAAGCGCGCCACATTGAGCCTGTGATGTACTGGCGGCAAATGGCTTCGACTTTAATGGGGCGGGCTTTTTGGACTATCCATACGAACGGGTGCGGGATATCCAAAATATGGCTGTCGGCTAGGCCGTTTTCGGCGAACAGTTTAAACCAGTGGTTAGAAATCGCGTTTAATGCCGCGCCTTTACCGGGAATGCCTTTGAGGCCACCTTCGCCGTGGAAGATGCAGTCGAAGGCCGAGATACGGTCGCTGATCACCATGATGGCGAGCGGGGTATCTTCGGGGACGTTATAACCCTTGGTTTTGATTAAACGGCGGCTGTCGGCATCGGTTAGCCAGTAAACGCTGCGAACCTTGCCGCTGTGGACTGGGCTGTCGGTGCGGATTGGCAAATCGTTATTCACGGCTAATACGGAATCAGCAAGACTCATGACGAGTATTCCTTAGGATAGAGAGTGTAGGGATAAGGTTTTTATAAGTGTCGGTTTGCAGATGGACTATGGCATTAGCAACAGCCAGATTCATTGCAACCGCTTTATTATTCGCGCTTGGCTTAGGGCGTAAAGCATTCAGCCAGTTTGCGGGATTTGATGTTAAATCTTGAACAGCAAAAGGGGTATTTTCGGGCGGTGTTTGAATTGTGTCAGCAGGAGATAATGCAAGGTAGGGAACAAACGCAGGGCAAGGTTGGCACCACAGTGAAAGTGGTCTGCGAAAGCGGGCTGGGCCCGTGCCATTTTGCTCGAAAATGCTAACCATTAATCCGAGAGAACCTTGTTCTAGACTGCCGCGAAAAAGTGGCGACATTCTACCTTTTTTGACAAAATTTGCCACGGCTATTTGCATCGCTCTTTGCACAGCCCTTTACACTGCTCTTTATATAGTTCTGTGGCTTGAATCTAGCGGGCATAAGGATTTGCAAGGGAATCACGCGCTAACACTCAGTGCTGAGCATGATGGAGGGCTGGTGTTCTGCGGACGAGCTAATGTTGAAGGGCTGTATTTTAGCGCGCTGATGTGCGAGCTTATGACGTAGCTGCAGCCGACAAGACCATCAAGCCAAATATCCAATGGAGGGAATATGAGCACCAGTCAGCATGTACATAATGATAATCAACGAGAGCTAGTATTAGAGCGGATTATCGATGCGCCGCCAGAAAAGCTGTTCCGCGCGTGGACCGAGCCAGAGCTCCTCAAAATTTGGTTTACGCCAAGGCCGTGGACTGTGGCTAGCGCGAGCTTAGATGTGCGTGCCGGTGGTTCAAATGTGATCGTGATGCGCAGCCCTGAGGGACAGGATTTCCCGAATCGTGGCGTGTATCTCGAGGTGGTTGAGAATGAGCGCATCGTATTTACCGATGCCTTTACTGAGGCTTGGGTGCCGTCCGATAAAGCCTTTATGACGGCAACCATTACGTTTGAACCTATAGATGGTAAGACCAAGTACACTGCGCGGGTGCTGCATTGGAATAGTGAAGATAGGCAGAATCATGAGGATATGGGGTTTTATCAGGGTTGGTCTAAGGCGACCGATCAGCTTGAGGAACTCGTCGCGAGCATTTAGCCAGTGAGTCTCAAGCCTCGTATCAGAGAGTAAACAATAAGCAGTATCTAGCCCAATTGCCCTGCATATTTTATTGCTGGGGATTGGGCAGGATTAGAGGTGTTATGTCGTCACAGAAAGAAGTACCACAGCTTGCGCCATCGCAACTCGCGCCATCGCAACTCGCGCAAAGCGCTGCTTTGCAGGGCAATAGTTTTTTATCAAAACAGTTCAATGGCTTGTCGGAATTAGCCCAAGATCTACAGGGCATCGAGTTTGAGGATTGCTGCTTTCAAGATTGCCATTTTAGCGAGAGCACTTTCCGTAAGTGCAAGTTTATCGATTGCCGCTTTGTGCGTTGCAACTTAAGTTTAGTGAAAGTGCCCCAGTGTCAGTTCAGCGGGGTGGAGTTTGAAGAATGTAAGTTAGTCGGTATCGATTGGACCCGCGCCGCGTGGTCGCGTTTATCCTTTGCCGCGCCCTTTTCCTTTAAGCAATCCATCTTAAATGATTGCTCATTTTTAGGTTTGTCCCTCGATGAAATCATCATCGAAGAGTGCAAGGCCCACGATGTCGATTTTCGCGAGGGCAGTTTTAATCAAGCCAATTTCACCTACACGGATTTTAGTCATAGTCTGTTTGGCCGAACTCAATTATTGGAGGCGGATTTCAGCGAGGCATCCAATTACGATATCGACATTTTTAACAATAAAATCAAAGGTGCTAAGTTTAGCCGCGACGAAGCGATTCGGCTGCTCAACTGCCTCGATATAGAATTAATGGATTAAGGATTGTGGTAGGTTTTTACTCAGCTTTTTACTCAGCATAGTGATGCTCATCCCACGAGTATTATCGCAATTTACTGAAATATCTGTTTATTTTTGAAGCCGCCATTTGTCCCATCTGGCGGCTTTTTCTGTCCGTTTTTTAAGACCTATTGATCTTATTCACGTATTTCAAGGTCAGTCCTAGGTTTTAGTTGCGGTAGATCACACCGAGCTTCCCCATGTGGTTTACCACAATACCCACCTACCTCTTTCGGGATAACAATCTCTGTGGATGAGCAGTGTATTCAGCGTATGCCGTGTATTTTGAAGATATGGTGGCGCTGTTTTAACGCTTTATAACTAAAAAAGTAATCAAATCAGTGAGCAAACCTCTGCTCGATGGCGTCCAATGTGGCGACTGACGGGTGGGATGAGCGTGATGGAGGTAACCATGATTGAGCTTAATAGGCGAACCTTTTTAAAGGGAGCAGGAGCGAGCAGCGCCACGTGTGCGCTGGCCAGTCTGCTGCCGGGCAGCTTAGCGGCATTAGAGAATAAGCAGCTAAAGGGCATGGGCAAAGACATTGCCAGTATTTGTGAAATGTGTTCGACTCGCTGCCCGATTTCGGCGCGGGTGATTGAAGGCAAAAACGTCTTCATTAGTGGCAATAAGGCCGCTAAATCCTTTGGCGGTAAAGTGTGTGCCCGTGGCGGCGCAGGCCATAGTTTATTGTACGATCCACAGCGTATCGTTAAACCGTTAAAGCGGGTCGGTGAGCGCGGCGAAGGCAAATGGGCTGAGATTAGTTGGGATGAGGCTTATAAATTAATCGCTGAAAACCTCAATAAAATCAAAAAAGAACATGGCCCAGAAGCCGTGGCATTCTCGTCAAAATCTGGCTCACAAGAAAAGCATTTGTTTCACCTTGCGACCGCCTTTGGTAGTCCAAATACCTTTACCCACGCGTCGACTTGCCCAGGTGGTTATGAAATTGCCGCTAAGGCTATTTTTGGCACTAAGGTCAAACGTGATTTAAGTAATTCTAAATACATCATTAACTTCGGCCATAACCTGTACGAAGGCATCAATATGTCCGAAACCCGCGGCATGATGGCGGCGCAAATGGACAAAGGTGCCAAGCTGGTGGTGTTCGAGCCAAGATTCTCCATTGTGGCCGACAAGGCCGATGAATGGTATGCCATTCGCCCCGGTACCGATGTGGCCGTCGCCTTGGCGTTATGCCATGTATTGATTGAAGATAATCTTTACGACAAGGCATTTGTCGCGCGTTATGTGGAAGGTTTCGAAGCCTTTGCCGCCGAAGTGAAAGCCTATACCCCTGAATGGGCTGAAACCATCTCCGATGTGCCTGCCAAAGACATTCGTCGTATCGCCCACGAATATGCCGCTAAAGCGCCCCATGCCGTGGTCGATTTTGGTCACAGAGCCACCTTTACCACCGAAGAGTTTGAGATGCGCCGCGCCCTTTACGCCGCCAACGTCTTGATTGGTAATATTGAGCGTAAGGGTGGGATTTATATCGGCCAGAAACCCGGTGATTACAACAAGCTTGCCGGTGAAGCGGTTGCGCCCGTATTGGCAAAACCTGGCGTGAAAGACATGCCAAAACCAGCAGCGAAACGTATCGATCAGGTGGAAGAGCAGTACGCCATGATGTGGACATCGGGCGGCGTTTACCAAACCATTCTCGATGCCACGTTAAGCGCTGTTCCTTACCAGTTACACGGCTGGGTGATGTCACGCACTAACCCAATGCAAACCATGACAGACAGAGCGCGCGTTGTTGAAGCGATGAAAAAGCTCGACTTTATCGCCGTGTGTGATGTGTATATCAGCGAAACCGCCGCCTATGCGGACGTGATTTTACCTGAATCGACTTATCTTGAACGTGATGAAGAAATTGCTGATAAGTCAGGTAAAAATCCGGCCTATTATGTGCGCCAACGGGTCGTTGAAACCTTAGGTGATACTAAGCCTTCTTGGCAGATCTTTAAGGATGTGGGTGTGGCTATGGGCCTTGGCGAGTTCTATCCATGGGAAAACATGGAAACCCTGCAAATGCTGCAGGTGAACCGCGACACTGACCTGCTGCGCCGGATCAAAGACGAAGGTTTCGTGAGCTTCGGTAAGCCAATTATGTTGTGCGAGCCTAAGATGGTTGCCGAGTTTATTAAGGCATACCCCAATGCGCGACCTGCCGATGAAGACGGCACTTACGCCAGTGCACTGACCTTTAAAACCCCGAGTGGCAAAATTGAACTTACTTCCGCGAAAGTCGAAGCCATGGCACCGGGCCGTGGGGTGATCAAGTTCCGCGAAGTGAATCTTAAAAAAGCAGATGAGCTGTACTTTATCCAAGGCAAAGTGGCGGTGCACACCAATGGCGCCACCCACAATGTGCCTATGCTCGCTAACCTGATGTCGGATAACGCTGTGTGGGTTCACCCTGTTACTGCGGGTAAGTTAGGGATCAGCAATGGCGACCCAATCCGCCTCACCAGCAGTGTAGGCACCGAAGAAGGCCACGCCTTAGTCACGCCGGGTATTCGCCAAGATACTGTGTTTGCTTACATGGGCTTTGGTTCTAAAAACAAAGAGTTGGTCAGAGCAACGGGCAAAGGTATCCACTGCGGTAACTTACTGCCGCACGTTACTGCTCCTGTGTGTGGCATGACAGTGCACACCACGGGCGTCACGCTGGCAAAGCGCTAATCGGAGGCTTAAATGAATAAACGATATGTAATGGTGCACGACGAGAATAAGTGCATCGGCTGCCAAGCTTGTAACGTGGCGTGTCGCAGTGAAAATGGTGTACCCGAAGGCGTAACTCGTCTGCAAGTGCGTGTGGAAGGCCCCTTTGGTGAGATGCCCAATCTGCATTTCAAATATCACAGGGTATCTTGCCAGCAATGTGAAGATGCACCCTGCGTTAAGGTGTGCCCAACAGGCGCGGCCTATGTGGGTGAAGACGGCATTATCTCTATCCATACCGAGAAGTGTGTCGGCTGTATGTACTGTGTGGCAGCGTGCCCTTATAAAGTGCGCTTTATGAACCCAGAAACCAAGGCGGCGGATAAGTGTAACTTCTGTAAGGATACGCGTTTAGCACGGGGCGAAGAGCCAGCGTGTGTGACTGTGTGTCCAACCGATGCCTTAGTGTTTGGTGATGCCAATGATCCACGCAGTGAAGTGGCCATCATGCTCAACACTAAAATCACTTACCAAGATAAAACCCATTTAGGCACTAAACCTAGGGTATATCGCGTTCCTACCAAAAGAGGGGGGATTTGATTATGAACAATACTTGGGGCGACATGGCGCAATATGATCCTGTCACTTGGCACTGGGTCATCGCCGTTTACCTGTTTATGGCGGGGTTATCCGCGGGCAGTTTACTGATTGGCATTGGTTTACGCTGGGCGAATAAGGAACTCAGCGCGGGAGCTGAAAGCAGCATTCTTAAGGCGGCAGCCATTATTGGGCCTGTAGCAATTAGCTTAGGTCTAGCTTGCTTAGTGTTTGACTTAACCAAACCATTCCACTTTTGGCTGATCTTAATTCACTATAACTTCCAGTCTGTGATGGCAATCGGGGTGCTGGCGCTGCTGGCGTATTCTCCCTTAGCTTTTGCGTACGCCATTATTGTGCTGCGGGATGACTTACCAAAATGGGGTTTGGGTTTCCTAACACCTATCGCTAAGTTACTTATGCCATTTCGAAAGCTGATTGAAGTATTGTTGTTTGTCCTCGCCATTGGCGTAGGGGCTTACACTGGCTTCTTAATTTCGGCGATGAATGCCTATCCTATGCTCAACACTGCGGTACTGCCTGCGCTGTTTTTAGTGTCAGGTCTATCGGCGGGCGCTGCGGCAAATGCGGTACTGGCGTTGCTGATGTTTAAGACTGACAGCCACGACAAAACTTTAGTGAAGATGCACGGTTTAGAATTGCCTGTGATGGCGATTGAAATCCTGTTCCTGTTCATGTTGTTCTGCGCCTTGTACTTCAAGGGCGGCGCGGCGGCTGCGGCCTTAGCATCGTTAACTTCTGGGCTATGGGCAAGCGTGTTCTGGATAGGTGTTGTCGGTATCGGCTTTGGTATTCCATTGCTGTTTATGCTGTTACCCGCCGCGACTCGCCACACTAAGGGCGCGATGATCATGGTGGCTTGTGCGAGCTTAACGGGCGTACTCGCCTTAAGACACTTTATTGTGTACGCAGGGCAAAGCTATTTAAGCTGAGTGTAAGCTGGCTTTACATATTGATAGATAAAGAAAAAGCACTGGCAATGTCAGTGCTTTTTTATTGTTTGAATCGTGAGAAGGTTTGCCAGTATAAGCAGGACGCTTATTGGGGTAATAACTCGATAACCGACTTCACCGTTAGCACTAAGGCGCTGATACTGCACAGGACTAACGTCGCCATCTTTGTCTTCTCTTTATCGACACGGCCCACTAATCGTCCTGCGACTAAGTAACCTAAAATCACTGAGGGAAGCAGCATCAACGACAGCCACAGATGTTTTAATTCTAATAAGCCAGTGATCGCTAAAATGATCAATGCAATCATGGAGCTAAAAATGAAGAAGGCCGACAGCGCTGCGCGAAACTGCGAGGCATCTTTGCCTGCCAACAAAATCGCCATCGGCGGGCCACCAATCGCGGCGATATTGCCGAAGATCCCTGAAACCACGCCCGCACCGAAGAGGGTTTTCTTATTCACTGGCAGGCTGAATTTATACAGGCTGAGGATCACTGCGACAGTCACAATGGCGGCGATGGATAAACCCAGTATGGGTTGAGGCGCAAACAGCAACAGGCTCGCGCCGATAAAACCGCCGGGCACGCGACCTAGGAGCGCATATTGCAAGCCATTGAATTCTAAGTGACCGCGTTCACGCACTAAGGTCAGCAGGGCGATGGAGAAACCCATAGCAATAACAGGCGCAGGTACAAGTTGTGGATCGACGATATACAGCAAAGGACTGGCGACAACCGCAAGCCCAAACCCAATCAGACTTTGGGTTAAGGCGCCCAGAAACACGACCAGCGAGGCTAAGGCGAGTGTCTGTGGATCTATCATAGAAAACATAGGATTTCCTATATCCCAAACCACCTCAAGATAGTGAAATTTAAAGTTTGAAGTCGCTTGGGTATAAACAAAAAGGGATCGTTAACGATCCCTATTGATGAGCACTGTGATATGACTTTGAAAGCGACGAGTCGCTATTCCATGTCTTCCCACTCGATTCCCATTTGATCCATCAACAACTTGGCTTCGGCGGGAATGCTGTCTGGGTTATCTTTTGACAGATCTTCATCGTTGGGCAATGGCTGGCCAGTGTAGGCGTGCAAAAATGCCTCACACAACAGCTCGCTGTTGGTGGCGTGACGCAAATTATTGACCTGACGACGAGTACGTTCGTCCGTGAGGACCTTAAGCACTTTGAGCGGAATAGACACAGTAATTTTTTTTACTTGTTCATTCTTCTTGCCATGTTCAGCATAGGGGCTGATGTATTCCCCATTCCATTCAGTCATTGACTCACCTGTTATAACGCTAAATTCGGGGCAGATTTTAAACCCTTACAAAGAACAGTCAAATTATTGCTACTATTTCTTTGTGATTGCAAACAGATTTCTTTATGTTCAGACGTCTAAACGTCTTCACGCCTATTGACGATGGCGTTGGGCTTAGGTACATTTAGACGTCCAGACATCTCTATCAGTCTATCGAATTTAGGAGTCCACCCATGGCAGAGCGTCAATTAGCCACACTGGCAGTGCGTCAGGGTATCGAAAGCGATACTCAATATGGCGCAGTTGTGCCACCGATTTATTTGTCGACTAATTACGCCTTCGATGGTCATAAAAATCCCCGCGAATTCGATTACAGTCGTTCAGGCAACCCAACGCGCTGCATTTTAGGCGAAGCATTAGCGCAATTAGAAAAGGGTGCCACTGGCATAGTGACGTGCACTGGCATGGCGGCCATCACCTTAGTGACTACTTTGCTCGGCCCCGATGACCTATTAGTTGTGCCCCATGATTGCTATGGTGGTTCCTACCGTTTATTTACCAACTTGGCGAAGAAAGGCCAGTTTAAGCTCATTGTGGTCGACCAAACCGACAGCCAAGCGTTAGCCGCCTCCATTGCGCAGAATCCTAAGATGGTGTGGCTCGAAACCCCATCGAACCCGTTATTGCGTGTGGTGGATATCGAAGCTATTGCTAAGGCGAGCCATGAGGTCGGCGCGCTGGTGGTGGTCGATAACACCTTTTTATCGCCGATATTGCAACAACCCCTATTGTTAGGCGCGGATATCGTTATCCACTCCACCACTAAATATATCAATGGTCACAGCGATGTGGTCGGCGGCGCAGTGGTCGCCAAAGACGCGCAAATCGGCGAAAGCTTACATTGGTGGTCGAACACTCTAGGCTTAACGGGGTCAGCCTTCGACAGTTATCTGACCCTGCGCGGCCTGCGTACCTTAGCGGTGCGTATTCGCGAGCATCAAACCAATGCCCAGCGTATTATTGAGGTATTAACGCAAAGCCCTGTGGTGAGTAAAGTCTATTACCCAGGGCTTGCGGATCACCCAGGCCACGCCATTGCGGCCAAGCAACAACAGGGCTTTGGCGCTATGCTGAGTTTTGAACTCAAAGGCGGTGAGGCCGAAGTCGTGGCCTTTTTAGGTGCACTCAGCTTATTTAGCGTGGCGGAAAGTTTAGGTGGCGTTGAAAGTTTAGTGGCCGTGCCCGCCACTATGACCCACAGAGCCATGGAGCCGCAGGCGCGTTTTGAGGCAGGCATTAAAGACACCTTATTGCGTCTATCGGTGGGTATTGAAGATGCCGCCGATTTAGTTGCAGATATTCAAGCAGGATTAGCCGCCGTTGCGGCTTGTCAGTAGAGGAATAATAGATGGCACGTTGTCACTTACATAAATTTGGTGGCTCCAGTTTAGCGGATGCCGATTGTTATCGCCGAGTCGCCCATATCCTGTTAACCCACGGTCATAGTGATGATCTCGTGGTGGTCTCTGCGGCGGGTAAAAGCACGAATTTCCTGTATAAATTATTAGCGCTGCGTGATGCGGGTCAGCTATGGCAAGAAGAATTACAAGTGCTGATCAGCTACCAACAGGGGTTGATTGAGCAGTTGTTGTCGAATGAACAAGCCCGCGATCTGCGTGAGCGTTTGGCCACTGATAAAGCGCAACTCATCAGCTTGTTGTCCTTAGATGAGCGCAATGAATACCAAATCAATCATGTGGTGAGCTTTGGCGAACGTTGGTCGGCACGTTTAATGGCGGCGCTACTGCGCGAATCTGGCGTGGCGGCAAGCCATGTGGATGCCTGTTCAATTTTAGTGGCCGATGAAGCCGCTGTGCCACAAATTCGGGTACAGGAATCCCGCGCTAAAGTACAAGCCCTATTAGCTGCGCATCCCAATGAACGCTTAGTGATCACAGGATTTATCTGCGCTAACGAGCGTGGCGATACCTTGTTACTTGGTCGTAATGGTTCAGATTTTAGTGCCAGCCTGATTGCTAGCCTTGCCGATATCGAGCGCGTGACCATTTGGACCGATGTGGAAGGGGTGTTCAACGCCGATCCTAATAAGATCAACGATGCCAAGTTACTGAAAAGCATGTCACTTGCCGAAGCCGATCGCCTAGCGCGTTTAGGCTCGCCAGTATTGCATTCGCGCACTTTGCAGCCGTTATTCAATACCGAAGTGAGCTTAGCGGTGCGTTCAAGTTATGCGTCCCACACCGACTTTACCTTAATCGCGCCCCACAGTTCGTCGGCGAGCGCACCTGTGGTGACTAACCTTAATGCTGTTGTGCTGTTCGGCTTTAAACTCACGGGTGAATTAACTCGTTTATTAGATCTATTGATCGCCGCGGGTTTAACGCCATTGGCCCATTGGACCTCTGCCCATCAAAGGGTTGAACTTGCCTATACCGCTGAGAATCAAAAACAAGTTCAAAGATTACTCGATGCCGAGGCAGAAGCATTAGGGATTAGTGATCAGCAGATCAATACAGATTTTGGTTTAGTCGCATTAGTAAGTGCCGACGCCGAACATTATCGTCGCAGTTTCGCCCGTTTACTGAGTCGTGATGCTAAACCTTTGTTTAGTGGTGACTTAAGTTTAGTGACGCTGGTGCCTCAGTCACAGGTGAATTTGTTAACGCAAAAGGTCCACCGTCGCTGCGCTGGGCCGCGTAAACGCATTGGTGTCTTGCTACTCGGTGTGGGCAACATAGGTGAGGCATGGATTGATCTGTTTAAGTCGGTTTCACCCTCATTGGACCATGAACTCGAAGCCAGTGTTGAGTTAGTCGGTTTAGTCAGTTCGAGTAAAGCCTTGATTAAATCCACAGGTATTAATCTTGCCGCGTGGCAGACTGAGTTTAATACCGATGCTACGCCTTGGCAGTACGAGCACTTGTTCGAGCAATTAGAGCAAGTTAACTGCGATGAGCTGGTGGCCTTAGATATCAGTGCCAGCGCTAGTTTGACGCTGCAATATCCAGAACTGTTCGAGCGTGGCATCCATGTGGTGAGCGCGAATAAACTTGCGGGCTCGGGTCCACTGCCTTTCTATCGAGAGTTAAAGCAGCAACTGGGTAATCGTCGTTTGTTTTGGCGCTATAACGCCAGCTGTGGCGCTGGTTTACCTATCCAACATGCGCTAAATGATCTGCGTAACAGCGGTGATAGCGTTGAAGCGGTGGGCGGGATTTTCTCCGGCACCTTGTGTTGGTTGTTTGAGAAATACGATACTAGTAAGCCATTTTCAGAATTAGTGATTGAAGCCAGAGGCTTAGGTATTACTGAACCCGATCCCCGCGACGATCTCTCCGGCCGTGATATGCAGCGTAAACTGCTTATCTTAGCCCGTGAGATTGGCCTTGAAATCGAGCTTGAAGATATTGAGCTGCGCTCACTCGTACCAGCCGCTTTGGCGGATATTCCCTTAGATCAATTTCTCACCCGCATTGCCGAGTTAGATGCCGATCTGCTGCAACAGTATGGTGCGGCGGCGGAGCAAAATAAGGTGCTCAGATATGTGGCATCCTTAGACAACAGCGGCCCAGAGCTCAAGGCCGAAGTGGGTTTACAGTGGATCGATACTCATCACCCTTACGCCAATTTAACCCCTGGTGATAATGTGTTTGTGATCCGCAGTGTCTTCTACCAAGGTAATCCGCTGATCATCCGTGGACCGGGCGCCGGACGCGAAGTGACAGCGGCGGCGGTGCAGTCGGATCTGACCCAGATCTGTCGCGATCTGCTGCAGGAATAACGCGGTATCAAGCCTCTTAAAGGACTCATTCGAGTCCTTTTTTATTGGCTAGAATAAATCTATCGAATTAACCGAGATTAAATGCGGTTTATGGGTATTTTTGGGCTTGACTTACATCTCAGTTTCTCTAGTATATGGACATATAGACGTCCAAACGTCCATTTGAACTAATTCATACTAGCAAAGAGTAGCGCCAAGGGCGGTTGAGGAAATACACATGGCTTTTCATCACGCACAACATTCACAATCGCTGAACCAGAGTTTGTCTGAGCTTAATGGCGATATTAATGTTTCTTTTGAGTTTTTCCCGCCATCGACCCCCGAAATGGAACAGATCCTGTGGAACTCTATCCGTCGTTTAGAGCCGCTGAATCCTAAGTTTGTGTCTGTGACTTACGGTGCTAACTCAGGTGTTCGCGACCGCACCCATGGCGTGATTGAACGTATCCAACAGGAAACCGACCTCGTTGCCGCGCCGCACTTAACCTTAGTGGATGCAAGCGATGAAGAGTTATTAGAACTGGCCAAACATTACTGGAAATCGGGCATTCGTGACATAGTGGCACTGCGGGGTGATTTACCTGCGGGCAGCCCAAAGCCAACCCGTTTTGCGGTCGATTTAGTGCGTTTACTGCGCTCTGTGGCTGACTTTGATATTTCCGTTGCGGCCTATCCAGAAGTGCATCCCGATGCGAGTAATGCACAGGCGGATTTGATCAACCTTAAGCGCAAGATTGATGCGGGCGCTAGCCGTGCCATTACCCAATTTTTCTTCGATGTGGAATCTTACCTGCGTTTTCGTGATCGCTGCGTTGCCGCCGGTATCGACGTTGAAATTGTGCCGGGCATTTTACCTGTGACTAACTTTACCCAGCTAAAACGTTTTGCTGGCATGACCAATGTGTCGTTACCGAATTGGTTACATAAGCAATTCGACGGCCTAGAAAACGATGCGGGTACACGCCAATTGGTGGGGGCAAACGTGGCCATCGACATGGTGAAAGTACTGTCCCGCGAAGGCGTGAAGGATTTCCATTTCTACACCTTAAATCGCGCCGAATTGACCTATGCGATTTGCCACACTTTAGGCGTGCGTCCTAAATAAAACCTTATAAAATAAGCTAATAAAAACGCCGCAGAGAATGCGGCGTTTTGTTTTGTTTAAATTCTAAATTGAGCTAATAAAGTTGTTAAACGGGCTGCGAGTTGGGCAAGTTCATCGCCAGCGCGTGCAGTTTGTACCGCACTATCTGTCGCATTGGTCGCAATATCATTGATGTTATTAACATTTTTATTAATTTCTGCCGAAACCGCACATTGCTCATTTGCAGCGCTGGCGATCTGGATATTCATCTGGCTAATGGTGGAAACCGCATGGGTAATGGCTTCGAGTGCTTCACCCGCTTGGTGAACTTGGGATACACAGCTTTGGGTGGTACGGGTGCTGGTTTCCATCGCATTGACTGTGGACTTAGCTTTATGCTGAAGCGCTTCGATCATCTGCTGAATTTCCGTTGTAGATGCTTGAGTACGACTCGCCAGAGTGCGTACTTCATCGGCAACGACCGCAAATCCTCGACCTTGTTCTCCCGCCCTTGCGGCTTCAATTGCCGCATTGAGTGCGAGTAAATTAGTTTGGTCGGCAATATTACGGATAACCACAAGCACAGAATCGATTTCAGCGGTATTACGCTCTAATTCATTGATTTCACTCGCTGCTGTGGCTATTTCCTCGGCCAGTATGGCGATAGTGGTTACCACTTTTTGTACAACCAATTTGCCTTGTTCGGTTGAGTCATTGGCATGATTGGCGGCATCGGCCGCATCGGTCGCGTTATGGGCAACTTCTTGTACCGTTGCGGCCATTTCATTCATTGCGGTGGCAACTTGCTCGGTTTCGAGGTGCTGACGACTCGCCATCTTCTGGGTTTCCCGCGTAATGCTCGACATTTCTTCCGCAGAGGTGGCGAGCAGGCTTGTTGAGTCGGCGACGTGGGAAACTGTATTGTGGATTTTTTCTACAAAGCGGTTGAATGCCATTGATAATTCAGCAATTTCATCCTTACCTTTTACCGCGATTCGGCGGGTTAAATCGCCTTCACCTTCAGCGATATCATTCATGGCTTGGGTGGTTTCAGCGATAGGGCGAGTAATGCCTTTGGCAATAAACCAAGCAATGGCAGTTCCAATGACCAGAGCCACTAAACCGATAAGGATCAACTTAAGGCGAATATCCGCTATCGCTTGTTCTGAATGGGTTCTATCCATCGCAATATCGAGTACGCCAAACACGTTTCCTGAATAATCTTTTATGGCGTTGCGATACAGGGCGTAGGTTTTGTTATTTAAGGAAATAGTGCGTATGACTTCATGGCCTTGCATGACGTTATTGAGTTCATCTGCCGCTTGGGTATCAGGCGTGAATGTCGCGCCAAATAACTTATATCCTGAACCATCTGGCAAGATGAGGGCAATTTCTGCTTGATAGGCTTGTTTAAAATTATCAAAAAAGGGTTGACCGAAGGACATGCCAAACTCAACTGATCCTGTGTGTTGCCCGTTGTAACTCATTGGAACTAAACCACGAATACCTAATCCTTCCACTCCATATTCCAAGCCATAAAGAGGGCGCTTTTGGCTATTTGTTTCAACTATGGTCTTGCGTATGCTGGTGAGATCATCGCCAAATTTTTCGGGACGATGCAAACGTAGAAAAGAAGTGGCTGGTGGCCTATGAAATTGGAATTGCTGAACCGCAAAATCGCGCTTAAGTTGGGTGAATATAGGTAAGGTACGGGTGGTGAGTTCATCACGCTCGCCTGTTGCAAAGGTGCTTTGAACTTCTGGTGTGAGTGAGATGATGGTTGCCATTGCTTCGGCTAACTTGCCCGATGAGGCTATCTCGGCAACAGCGGTTTCATAGATCTTATGGAGTTCTCTTTGCTCGGATTCTGCAACTTGGCGACTGAATTCAGAGAGAACGAGCGGCATGATAAAGCTCATTACTGTTAACAGTAATAGACAGATCCCAATAACGATCCTCGTACTAATTTTTAGATTTATCAAAACAGCCTCCAATTCATGTGCAAATCAACTCAATTTATCCGTTTGATATTATAGAGATACAACTTGATAAGATTTGAGAGGGCGCGAACCTTTTTACGTTATTTATTCCCTCTTACGCTCGTTTCGTGCCCTTGGACACAGATCTATTTTGGGCCTAAATATTTACTTAGCCTGCTAACTAAGTATAATGCTTAGCACGCTAACTAAGTGGGTGAGCAAGATGCAAAAAGAATTAGAGCGACTTAAAGAGTTATCGCTGGCGGAGCATTTAGGCCGTCTGCATCGACTGTGGCGTACCGTGGCCGATGTCGAGCTGGCACCTTTAGGATTAACTCATCCCCGTTGGACTGCCCTATGGAAACTGCTGCGTTTAGGCGACAGTGTTAGCCAAAAAGTGTTGGCCGATGCCTTAGAAATTGAATTGGCTTCGCTAATGCGCACCTTAGGGCAATTAGAAGAGCAAGGTTTAGTCGAGCGTCATTGTTGTGACAAAGATAAGCGGGCAAGGATTGTGAGCCTGACGCCAGCGGGATTAGATGTTTTAAAGCAAATGGAAGCGCGGATTATTCAAGTGCGCCGTGAGTTATTAGGCGGGATCAGTGCCGAAGAGTTGAGCGAATTTGAACGCATTATTAGCCTGATCAGCGACAACGCCAGCGCCAAATTAACCAAGGTTACAGACACCCTTTTGTGAGAAAGAAGATGACACCGGATCAACAGTTTGCCCGTTTAGTAAAATTTGCCATGTTTGGCTTTGTGATGGTTTTTGGCTATTTCATGCTGGCCGACACTATGATGCCATTGACGCCTCAAGCAATGGCGACCCGTGTAGTGACTAAAGTGACACCGCAGATCAGCGGTAAAATCCAGACCATAGCCGTGACCAATAACCAAACGGTTGCCAAGGGCGATTTGTTGTTTCAAGTCGATCCAGCGCCTTATGAGTTAGCGGTATCGCAAGCTAAATTGGCCTTAGAGCAAGCCCGTCAAGATAATGCTGAGTTAGATGCCTCGCTACTGGCCGCTAAGGCCGAGGTCAATGCCAATAAAACCACCTCACAACAAAAACGCAGCGAGGCTAAACGTCTCGATGCCTTGTATGCCACCCATGGCGTATCGCAGCAGCAAAAGGAGCTAGCCGATAGCGATGCCGCAGCTGCTGAAGCCAATTTGCTTGCCGCCAATGCGCGTTTAGAAAAACTCAAAGTGAGTCGCGGCAGTTATGGCGAAGAGAATCTTAAAGTGCGTCAGGCGCAAAACCATTTAGCCCAAGCCGAGCTTAATCTGTCTTACACCCAAATACGTGCCGATCAAGATGGGATAGTGACTAACCTGCAGTTAGAAGTCGGTAGTTTTGCGACCGTGGGGCAACCTCTGTTAGCCGTGGTATCGGATAAAGTGGATATTATTGCCGATTTTCGCGAGAAGAGCCTGCGTGGCGTGAATGCTTCTTCGACCGCTTTGATCGCGTTCGATGGCGAACCTGGGCGTTTATATTGGGCGACGGTGAGCAGTGTCGATGCGGGCGTGAGTGCTGGGCAATTCGATGCCAATGGCCGTTTAGCCGCGCCGCAGGAATCGGACCGTTGGGTACGTGATGCCCAAAGATTGAGATTACATCTAGTGTTAGATGGTATGGCAATGAACAGCTTACCTGCGGGTGCGCGCGCGACCGTGCAACTGCTGCCCGAGAATAGCCTGTTTAGCTTGCTCGCTAAGGTGCAGATTAAAGCAATCAGCTTGCTGCACTATATTTACTAGCCTATTTACTAGAATGTTTACTAGCGTATTTACCAGCATATTTATCGGCATATCCATTAGTACTTATCTGTGTTGACGAGCACAAGTGACTCGCGGTGGTTTGTATTTGCCACGAGTCGCTTGAGTGAACGCTTCAAAGCAACATAAGTGTGAACGCAGCATAAGCCAGCTAAACATCCTCATTTAATGTATCGATAGAACAAGGCGACGAGCATGTTACTACGCCATAGCCCATTGACGGCCAACGATTTACGCCAGTGTTTACGGATTGCGACTGGCGCGACCTTAGGTTTTACCCTGTGTAAAATTTTTGGTTGGAGCAATGGAGTCTTCTTCACTGTGACACCTATGTTACTACTCGGATTAGTGCCAGTGATGAATGGCCATGCTATGCGCCAATTATTAGCTTCATCTGCCATGGCTGGGTTAGAGGTTGGGTTACTCGGCGGTTTCTTTGGCAGCCATCCCGGTATGATGACTCCCATCGTTTTCCTATTATTTTTATACCGCTTTGCGGCCATGTCCCGCGGCAGTTTGTTTCTCTTTGGTGCCAACGGTGTGCTGAGTCTCAGTATCATGCTGCACTTTGCCAGCTATCCCGGTGTTGACTTAAACGACTTAGTTTTCAGTAACTTTTGGGCGACCGCACTGTCAGTTGTTATCGCCTACGCTATGACGGTACTCTGGCCCGATGTTGAACCAAGAGCAGCTTACAAACCTGGGCCTAAGGCGCCGCATCGAATGCGCCACGAAGCCTTGCTCGGCGCGACCATAGCGACGGCATCGTTTCTGGTGTTCCAAATATTTGATCTGCGGGATTCGATGTCGGCTCAAGCGACCACTCTTTTGCTATTGTTTCCCATGCATTGGAATGGCGCACTCGACTATGCCCGTAAGCGCGCCATAGGCACTTTGTTGGGTGTGTCGTTTGGGATACTCGTGCAGTTGCTGCTCTATGATTGGTCAGGGCTATTGATGTTAGTTGTCCCCTTGTTGTGGATTGGACTGATGATTTTTAGCCAAGCCCATGTGCGCGAGGCGAATGGCTCAGGTGTCGGTTTTGGTGCTATGACCACGTTAGGGATTTTGTTTGGACAGTATTTGACCCCAGGTAACGACTTAATCTTCAGTGCCTTATACCGAGTGAGCAGTATTTTAATCGCTATCGTTGGCACGTTACTTTTATGCTATTTGATACATAAGTTATTGAATCGTTTCGAATCGACGCGATTTGGTTATTGAGCAGGCCACTAAGTATTGAAGGCTTGCAGCTTAACCTTGTACAGAGTAAGGTAAATTTATCCCGTTTGAATTGAACAATAAGTGACTCTTAATGAATGTTAAGGCTCATTTATTGGCTGTTTTAAAAATGAGCGGCTGATTTTAAAATGGGTTTAGTGTGTGAGCACAAACATAAATAACAATAACCCCTATGCTTTAGAGCTTAATTCTCTTCAAGGATAGAACATGAAGATTAAAACATTAGTCATAGGCTTAACGCTATGTAGCGGCTATGCCGCTGCCGCCGAGCCTTCTGACAAACAATCGATGAACGTTATCCCACAAGCTGCACAGTTATGTGTGTCTTGCCATGGGGCAGGGGGCGAGGGTATTGAACCACTCGGCCCTCGATTAGCGGGATTATCTAAAGAATATATCTCGACACAATTGCAACATTTCCAAGCGGGCGTTCGCCAAAACGCGACCATGATGCCGATGGCAATGACACTCCAAGGTGACGGTATTGAGCAAGTGTCGAGCTATTTTTCTGCAAAGCCTGCCAATGACGTCAAGCCTGTTATCCGCGGTGAACAAGTTGTTTTTAATGACGATACTGCTCGTTTAGCCTATCAAGGTGATTGGTCCCGTGGTTTACCAGCCTGCGTGACCTGCCATGGTCCTTCTGCATTAGGTGGCGGCTTATTTCCTCGCTTAGCAGGTCAACAGGCGAGTTATATCAAAACGCAATTATTGGCATGGCAGTCGGGAACACGTAAAGGTGACGTCGATGGCATGATGGGGAGCGTCGCGAATAAGCTCACCGTCGCCGAGATTGATGCGTTAGCCAACTATTTTGCGAATTTAAAATAAGGAGCCGGCCATGAAATATTCCGCAATGTTATTACTGGCCGCGATGGGGTCGTTAACCGTTCAGGCGCAAGCTGAAACAGAGCCAGTACAAGAACGCCCAGATAAGCAAGCTCCGCTGCCTTCTTTCCCTAAGGTCGCAGATCAAACCTATCTTACCCCTAGACCTTTGAGTGCGATTCCCGAAGGCGCCTTTGGTGACAAAGTGCGTTTAGGTTATCAACTGTTTGTGAATACCCAACAGCTGCGTGATAAGTATGTGGGTAATGAGCTTAACTGTACCAATTGCCATATGGATGCAGGCCGTAAAGCCAATGCATCACCCCTTTGGGGCGCGTATTTTGCTTATCCGGCGTATCGTAAAAAAGACAATAAAGTTAGTAGCTTTGAAGAACGCATCCAAGGCTGTTTTAACTATTCGATGAATGGTAAAGCCCCAGCATCAGGTAGCCCTGAGTTAGTGGCGCTTTCTGCTTACGCTTATTGGTTAGGCATGGGCGGCTTGATGGATGAGGCTAATATCAGTGGCCCTGTTCCTGAGATCAGTGATGCTGAGTTAGTTAAAGGTGCTAAGCGGGATGACTTCCCACTACCAGAGGCATTAGCTAAGGCGATGACAGTTGAGCAACGTGCTAACTTGCCGGGTCGAGCTTATCCTGAGATCCCAAAACCCGAACAAGCCTATTCACCTGAACGAGGTAAAGCCGTGTATGTCGCCCATTGCCAAACTTGTCATGGTGTTGATGGGCAAGGTCAAGCCATTGCGGGTGTGTATGCACTGCCGCCGCTGTGGGGACCCCAAAGTTATAACTGGGGAGCGGGAATGCACAGGGTCAACACTGCCGCATTTTTCATTTATGAAAATATGCCCTTTGGTAAGAGTATGCAGTTGACGAACCAACAGGCTTGGGATGTTGCCGCTTACATCAACTCCCACGAGCGTCCGCAGGACCCACGTAGCAAAGGTGATGTGAAGCAAGCGCAGGAGAAATATCATAATGACAGCGATTACTATGGTGTCGAGGTCGATGGCAAAGTGCTAGGCACTGAGGCCTATCCGATTTTTCCTAAGAAGTCATAGTTGAGCCGCTGAGATTAAGTGCTCGTGTGATGTTATAAAGCGAGTGAATAAGTTAGACAGAAAAGCCAGCAAGCATTTAGCTTTGCTGGCTTTTTTATTGGTCAATTGTACTGAGTGCTCTGTGATTTCAGGGTATTAGTACTTAGTGGTTTAGCCCGCTAGTATCGGCTTGTCATGGTATTCGCTCACCGACACGCAGCCAGTCCATCCTTGGATGCTCGACCGCCCCGTCCATGGGGCGGACGGTCGTCTCGCAAATCACCATGACTCACCTTTCGAGCATTAGTGTCATCTGTTGATCTAAAGTACACAGAGAATTTAGCCATGGGTGGCTCATTAAACTATCTTGAGTGGGCAAAATATATCGGGGTGGGTTAACACTCCCTGTGTTTCATCATAAACTGATTTGCAAGTGTTTTACCAGGTTAAGCAAAGGTTTGTTACACCTTGCTGTATTTCTTTATTGATAGAAAATATCAACTGATTTGGAAAGTATTGAACTCTAATTTTTGGTGGATAACTATCTTTTCAGTTATCGTATGTAGCACGTCAAATTTATTAACAAGAGTTGACCTTGAATCCATTCAACCTACCAAGAGAAAGTTTTAACGCTAGACGAGATATACTGCTCTCTAGTTTGGAAAGTGTTATTACAGAGACTTCTAACTATATCTATAATGATTATCCAAACCTCGAAAAGCTTGAGCAAGCTGAGTCATTTTGTACGCATGAGTTAATGGAAGCTCCTACGGCAAGAGTCGATCACTTAGAAAAAGTAAGCATTTTCCCGTGGGTTGAAGCGGTACATGAGTTGGATAGTTGTTTGACGGTGATCTTTCAGGGCAACTACAAAAATGCTTTTGATTCTTTAAGGAGAGCTTTAGAACTCGTAGTAGCGGGCAGTTTTTTTGTCTTGGATAGTACTGAGTCAGAAAAGGCAAAAAAGTGGATGCATTCGGTTTCAGATAACGGTACACCAAATTTTAAGCGTGCGTTAAGTGCACTAAAAAAGGCAACTCCGCAGTATGACCAAGATAATGACGAGTCATGGGCAGACGTTTTATTAGAGCATTATTGGGATATCTGTAATGTCATTCATGTTAACGGCTTGGAAAATAGCTTCAACATCATATCTCCAAGGTTTCGGCATATAAATGGAATGGGCGTCCCGCAATTTGATAAGAAAGCATGTAGCCAGAGTCTTTCTTACTACCTGAAAACAGTTGAATTAATAGCCCTTACGGTTGCATTAAGCAATCCTGTACTTTTAGTAGGTTTTGACATGGAGCGTAAATTTGGCATTAATCCACCAATGTCGGGGTTTTATAGTCCAGTCCAAGCTGAAAATTTAGCCTGCTTGATACCAGATAATTTTCAGAAGCTTATAGCTAGAATAAAAGAAACAGATACAAATATCAGTTCAATACAGCATTGGTATGACTCTCTGCCTGATATCACTGAAGAAGAATTAAACGCTCAATTTGAAAGACAGGATGAATTCTTTAAAGGATTCAAAAAGTCATAAAATTAACGTGATTTCAACTCGCCTTCCGTATTCACCGTGTGCGCATCTGTGAACCCTACTGCTATAACGCAGGAATGCGGTTCACTGAGCCAAATAAATATATCCAAATATCATTTAAGTTAGATAACTTGATGAGCACAAACTATTGAACAACAAAACAGGACACCCAATTTTAAAAAAATGGAAAGGACACAAATCTCTGGGATTTACAGGCAACACCAAAACTACAGAAGTTCACCATTGTAGTGGTCAAGTAAAATTGGCCACGGTTTTAGAGTCATTCCAATATAAACGTTCTGACTCATTTGGCGTTAACCCACCATTATATTGATGGGGTCTTGTCTCACTGTAATATCCAGTGATGTAATTTGTGATCTCTTTATCTGCTTCTGTAAAATTCCCATAACCACTTGCGGGTATCCACTCAGATTTCAAACTTCTAAAGAAACGCTCCATTGGTGCGTTATCCCAACAATTCCCGCGACGACTCATACTTTGCTCAATCTGAAGACGCCATATTAATTGTCTGAATTTCAAGCTCGTGTAATGTGAACCTTGATCGCTGTGATATATCACATTCTCAGGCTTATCCCTTAACTCAAACGCCATTTTCAAAGCTTTACAGGTCAGCTCACTATCTGGTGATAATGACAAAGCCCATCCAACAGGTTTGCGGGAAAATAAGTCTAAAACAACGGCTAGATAGGCCCAGCGATTACCGACCCAAACATACGTCACGTCGCCACACCACACTTGATCTGGTTGAGTTACTGCAAACTGTCGATTAAGCGTATTGGGGATTGCAACATGCTCTTGTGTCGCTTTCCGATAAGAATGCTTAGGCTGCTGACAGCTTAATAACCCAAGCTTTTTCATTAAATTACGGGCTCGATAACGACTGAGACCAATCCCTTTGTTAGTCACTAATTGCGCTATCGTTCGCGCACCGGCAGAGCCATGACTAATACGATGTGCGGCCTTCACTTCACTGCATAAAATAGTCAAGTCTGTATCAATATGTTCTTTTCTTTTTAGCCAATACTTATAGCTACTTCGATGCACTTTGAATGCATTACAAATTGTGAGAATAGAGTGGCTCTGCTTGAGTGCGCTGATTAGCGTAAATTGTTCATCGAGTCTGACATCAAGAGAGCGGTAGCCTTTTTTAGGATAAGATTGTGCTCCTCAAGACGAGCTATTTGCTTCTTCAGCTCACGGATTTCAATTTGTTCAGGGGTAATCG
The DNA here is from genome assembly GCF_025654235.1 of Shewanella sp. SM32. Classification (NCBI taxonomy): domain Bacteria; kingdom Pseudomonadati; phylum Pseudomonadota; class Gammaproteobacteria; order Alteromonadales; family Shewanellaceae; genus Shewanella; species Shewanella sp. SM32. The sequence goes on from NZ_JAKKRO010000023.1 coordinate 67,861, forward strand.
GAGATGCTTTTGGTGTG
>NZ_JAKKRO010000024.1:0-66352 GCF_025654235.1 Shewanella sp. SM32
ATCGCCATAGCGGCATAAGGTTCGTGACACCGGCGCAGCGGCATCAGCAACAAGATGTCGCTCTGCTGGAGAAGCGTAAAGCGGTATATGAACAAGCTAAGTCAGACTACCCACAACGGTGGGCTGGCAGAGCAACCAGAAACTGGAGCCCTATAGGGCCAGTAAGTTTGAATCCGGAGCGGGAAATCGTGCAGGCTCAGGCAGCAGCATAAAACGGGAAAATCGGACAACTACCTTGAAAAACTCCGATAGCATGCAAGTACAACTTAGAAGCTCATTTAGCGCCTTAAAGAATTCTAAGACGGAACTGCAAATAGCCTTAGAAGATAGAGAGCGGCTACTCAAGCTCGAACGTAGCTATAAAGAAGAGCTAGCAAGACAAGTTAAAGAAAGAACACTAGAGTTAGAACAATCCCTTAGTGCACTAAAACGAGCACAACAGGTTTTAGTTGAGCAAGAAAAAATGGCGGCCTTGGGTGGACTCGTGTCAGGGGTTGCCCATGAGATAAACACCCCAATTGGCATTTGTTTGACGGCGGCAAGTGCGCAGCTCAGCCATATTGAAGAACTGATCGACCTGATCCACAGCGATCAAGCCACATTAGATGAGATAAATGAAATACTTAATGAGTACCAAGAAAGCTGTGAACTCATTGTCCGTAATATCACTAAAGCCAGTAGTTTAATTCAAAAATTTAAAACGATCGCCATCGATCGCAGTCACGAAGAACACCAATGCTGTAATCTAAACCAGCAGCTACATGAAATCCTAGAGTCGACATTAATTATGCATCCCAATGTTAACGCCTCAACGGAGATCAACGTGGAGCCTACACTCAATATCAAAACCAATATCAGTTTGTTAAATCAAATTGTTAGTAATATTCTCTCGAACGCCTTTACCCATGCATTCCAAGGACATGAAGACAATCTTATCCACATTAGTGCGACTTTGGATGAAGAATCAATTCAAATCAGCATTCAAAATAATGGCTTAGCCATTCCAGCCGATGTTGCTGAGCACATGTTCGAACCCTTCTTTACTACAAATCGTAATAAAGGTGGTACTGGCTTAGGATTATCAGCGGCCTTTAATGCCGCAACACTGTTGAAAGGCACTATGAGTTATCGCGCAGACTCAAAACTAGGCGGCCCACAATTTGATATTAAATTTCCATACACTCAATGTGAACCAGTCAATAATCAACAAGATTTTTATATCTAGGTATAACCTAATGAAATTACATAATATTGAAGGGGCATCACCGCCCTTGAAAGCGGTGATATCTTGACTGAATCTAGGTTAAGAGTTTAAACCGCCTCTTGAGCCTGCTGTGCCAATCGCGCTAATACGCGACTTGCCGCCACAAAACCAAATGTCCCAGTGACCATAGTTACAGCACCAAAACCAGAAGCACAATCCATCCTCATGCTGCCATCAGCCGCCGCTTTAGTACCGCACACTGAGCCATCGGCTTGGGGATACACTAACTGCTCACTGGAAAAAACAGCATCGATAGCAAACCGGCGTTGCAGGTTTTTAGAGAAGTTATACTCGCGGCGCAAAATATTACGCACTTTGGCTAGCAAAGGATCTTGGTAGGTTTTAGCGAGATCAGTTAACTGAATTTGCGTCGGATCTGTCTGTCCACCCGCACCGCCCACTGTCACTATCTTAATTTTTTGACGTTTACACCAAGCAATTAACGCAGCCTTCTGCTTAACGGCATCAATACAATCAATAACATAATCAATATTGCCCCCATCTTTAGCCCCGAGCAAATACTCGCCTAGATTATCCAATGTAATAAAATCTTCAATTTCATTCACTTGGCAATCAGGATTAATTTCACGGATCCGCTGCGCCATCACAGCGACTTTAGAGCTGCCGATAGTGGAACTGAGCGCGTGAATTTGACGGTTAGTGTTAGTGACACAGATATCGTCTAAATCCATCAAGCTTATCTGTCCGATGCCGCTTCGCGCTAAGGCCTCTGCCGCCCAAGTACCGACGCCACCAATACCAATTACCATCACATGGGATGTGGCAAATTTAGCCAACGCCTTTTGTCCATACAAACGGCCAATTCCGCCAAATCGATTTTGATAGGCCTCAGTCATAAATACTTACCTTATATTACCCAATAACAGCAGGAACGCTTGCCCCAGCATCCAGTAAACACCAGCTGGGACAGCTTAAAAGCAACACCAGAAATGTGCCGTGGATTCTAAACGATATCGACATAAACCGAAATCAGATCCTCAGACACCAGACACTAGATGCAAAGGGATACGAATACTAAATGAGTGTAATAAAAGCAAAGGCCCATCATTTACCACCGAGCCATTTGGTAATCGACTTAATAAAAACATGTATTTCACTTGTAAAACAATATGTTGAATAAGCCATTCTTTATATGAAACATGATCAAGATCACACTTTATCATTTCAAGTCTGTGCAGACTTTGCCGCATAAAAGCTCAACAGCATGCATAGATACTGAAGTTATCAATGCATATAACAGCGATAAGCACAGGAAAATGAAGATGAAAAAGAATCTACTGACGACGGCTATTATTTCTAGCCTCACACTCTATTCATTCACAGCACTCGCCGATGGCCCTGAATTCTATGGCCATGCTGATCTTGCCATTACCAATTCAGACACAGGTTATGCAACTCAAAACCAAAAGGAGGGCACTGTTCTTGAAAACAACTTCTCTTGGTTAGGCGTAAAAGGTTCTGAAACTGTAAGCCCTTACTTTGACATCATTTATCAAATGGAATTTGGTGTCGAAAACTTTGACAACTCAAATAAAACCTTCAATGCCCGTAATACATTCCTAGGTATCAGAAGTGCCGCAGGTACGGCTTTAGTGGGTCGTAACGATACCGTATTTAAAGCAGCTGAAGGTAGCTTCGATCTTTTCGGTAATACCAATGCTGATATCGACTTACTGGTTGCAGGCCAAACACGCTCCGCCGATGGCATTTCTTACTATTCACCTAAAATTGCCGATCTCGTGACGCTTAATGCCACTTATCTGATGAGTGATAACTATGACCAAGTGGATAAGAATGGCAACGACGTGTATAGCAAAGATCAAATGTATGCTCTGAGCGCCACCTTAGGGGATAAAGCCTTTAAAGCACAAAACTACTATGTCGCTGCCGCCTATAGTGAGGGTATTGATAACGTTGAAGCCTACCGTGGTGTGGCCCAAGCTAAATTCGGTGACGTAATCTTAGGTGCCTTATATCAACACAGTGAGCATGTAGATAATAAGTTTGCCAATCTCTCAGGCGATACCTATTTTGTGAACGCAGCCTACTTAATTGGCGACTTAAAACTAAAGATGATGTACGGCAAAGATGACTCAGGTTTAGGTAAATACGTGAGCCGTTATGTTGGTGACCAAAACAACAGTGGCCTAGAACAGGTCCGTGATGTTGACCTGCAACAGTTCAGTGTGGGAGCTGATTACCGCCTGAGCACTAAGACTATGGTCTATGGTCACTACACGCGCTTCGATGGTGATCTTATGTTGGCCGATGTAAAGCAAGACCTGAATGACAACATCTTTACTGTCGGTTTACGCGTTGATTTTTAAATAGATTAATCAACTAACCCCAAGGTTATTTATTGATAAAAAAGCGGCTTCGGCCGCTTTTTCTGCTTAGATATCGCCCCCAAACACAAATCTATAACCAATATGACAGACTTGCTACAGCATTAGTATATGCTACAGTTACCCTCGCCGACGCACTATCTAAGGCAATCCGCCTTACCTACCACTTAAGTAGTAAGTGAAAAATAGAGTTTTACCCCTTTCAGGTAAATTTGCAGTCAAGATATAAGGAAAGATCCCAGAAATGGCCCGAATATAGGCAAGGAGAGCCAAAAACATGATCTGCGCCACAGCCTGCGAGTCGTAAAACTGTAAAAATCGGCGGCAACTTTGTTACCGACTCAGGTAGCAAATGCGTTAAACCACACAAAAACCATGAAAAATGGATAAGAACTTAGGTTCGAGGGAGCACAAAACATGAAAAAGACATTCATCTCTGCATCAGTTGCATCAGTATTGGCATTGGCTTCATTCGGTGCGCTAGCCGAAGGCCCAAGCTTCTATGGTCGTTTAGAGCTTGCTCTAACCCATACTGACACAGGTGCCACTCTACAATCAGGTACTAACGGCTTAGAAGCAAACTATGCCGATGAGAATAACGCAGGTACTTATTTAGAAAACAACTTCTCTCTATTAGGTGTTAAAGGTTCAGAAAAAATCGCTGATGGCTTTGACGTTATCTACCAAATGGAATTCCAAGTTGAAAACACTTCTGGTGCAGGTGATGTTTTCAAAGCACGTAACACTTTCTTAGGTTTAAAAACTAACGCAGGTACTGTGTTAGTGGGTCGTAACGATACCGTATTTAAACAAGCCGAAGGTGCTGTGGATATTTTCGGTAACACTAACGCCGATATCGACCGTTTAGTCAGTGCCCAAACTCGTAGTGCTGATGGCGTATGGTATTACTCGCCAAAAATTGCAGGCTTAGTAACATTAAACGCTAACTATCAATTTGATGATAATAACGATCAGCTAATCGACGGTAAACCAGCCCCAGCAACGAATGAAAGCTTATACGCACTAAGCGCGACATTGGGTGACAGTAAGTTTAAAGAGCAAAACTATTATGCTGCAGTGGCTTATAACAAAGGCATTGCGGGTGTTGATGCATACCGTTTAGTTGGCCAAGCAAAATTCGGTCAATTCAAAGTTGGTGGTTTATTCCAAAACTCTGAAGATATTGTGAACAATGACATCGAAGGTAACACTTACTTTGTTAACGTTTCTTATGATCTGAACGGTGTAAACCTGAAGGCTGAATACGGCATTGATGAAGCTGGTTTAGGTGGCGCTTACACTAAACTGGGCGGCGTAAAAGGTGCTGATGACATCAATTTCCAAAACTTCAACATTGGTGCTGATTATCGCTTAGCGAAATCAACTATGATCTATGGTCAATACGCTATGTACCGTGGTGATTTTACTGTTGCTAATGCTAAAACAGATCTACAAGATGACAACGTATTCTCTGTAGGCGTACGTTACGACTTCTAATCTCTTACCTAAGAGATAATAAAAACCTATTGTAGTAATACAGTAGGTTTTTTTATGGCTCAAATCTAATCCAAAAGCGCCAAAAATAAAAAACCACCTAAGCCAAACTAAGGTGGTTTTAGTTAACCCATTTAATTCTTTACAGCATTGAAACCATTACAAAGCATTAGATGCTCGCTAAAGCATCACCGCCGTCACCTAATTCAACGCTATCGACACGTTGTAATCCTCTAGGCAATTTTGCACCACGACGACCACGTTCACCTCGATAATGCTCAAGATCGCTTGGCTTCAGTGTGAGTTTGCGCTTACCTGCCCACAAGGTAACCGGCGTATCACTCGGCACTAATTGTAAATGCGTCATAAGTTCATCGCGATTCTTGGCCCTTTCGGTTGGTATGCCAATAATTTTATTACCTTTACCCTTGGATAATTGCGGTAACGCTTCTAGCGAAAACAGTAACATCCGCCCTTCGTTTGTAATCGCTAGCAGTGACATTTCTTTAGTGCGGTCGATCAACTTAGGCGTTAATGATTTAGCGTTTGTTGGTAGACTCAGCAAGGCTTTACCTGCCTTATTGCGCGACACCATATCGTTGTATGAACAAATAAAACCGTAACCCGCATCCGTTGCTAACAAGTAACATTGGTCTTCTTCACCCATCAACACATGCTGCATGGTTTCGCCAGGAGCCATATTGAAGCGAGTCGTAATAGGCTCACCTTGGCTACGGGCCGATGGCAGAGTATGGCTATCCGTCGCAAAAGCCCGCCCAGACGAATCAATAAACACTGCGGCCTGATTGCTACGTCCCATCGCGCTACATAGATATTGGTCGCCAGACTTATAGGAGAGCGACAAAGGATCGATATCGTGGCCCTTAGCACAACGCACCCAACCTTTTTCAGATAAGACAACCGTCACGGCTTCTGTCGGCGTTAACTCTTGTTCAGTTAATGCTTTGGACTCATTACGCAATACGATTGGCGAGCGACGATTATCACCATAGGTTTCGGCATCTTGAATTAATTCTTTCTTGATCAAAGTCTTCAAGCGACGCTCTGAGCCCAATAACTGCTCCAGTTTTTCGCGTTCGGCTTCAAGCTCATTTTGTTCGGCCGTGATCTTAAATTCTTCTAACTTAGCTAAATGCCGTAACTTTAACTCGAGGATCGATTCGGCTTGTTTATCACTGAGTGAAAAACGGGCCATCAACTCGGCTTTAGGATCATCGTGAAAACGAATAATCTCGATCACTTCATCAATGTTGAGGAAAGCGATCATTAGGGCTTCGAGTATATGTAACCGCGATACCACCTTGTCTAAACGATATTCTAAACGACGTTTAACCGTATCAACGCGGAACTCTAACCACTCAGTTAATAAGGTTTTCAACCCTTTAACTCGCGGACGTCCATCGAGACCCAGCACGTTTAAGTTAACTCTAAAGCTCTTTTCTAAATCTGTGGTGGCAAACAAATGCGCCATCAGTTGATCGCAATCAACGCGATTGGAGCGCGGTACCACCACAAGACGCACTGGGTTTTCATGATCCGACTCATCGCGTAAATCGGCCACCATAGGCAATTTCTTCGCCTGCATTTGACCAGCGATTTGCTCTAAAATTTTACCGCTACTGGCTTGATGCGGCAGCGCCGTTATGATGATTTCACCGCCATCGACAGTGTAAACCGCGCGCGCTCTTAATGACCCACGGCCCGACTCATAAATTTTTGCAATATCGGCAGACGGGGTAATAATCTCGGCTTCAGTTGGATAATCAGGGCCTGGTACAAAGGCCATCAATTGCTCGAGTTCAAGCTTAGGATCATCGAGCAATGCTACGCAGGCGGAGACTAATTCTCTCACGTTATGCGGCGGAATATCCGTCGCCATACCTACGGCAATACCAGTAATACCATTGAGTAAGATATGCGGTAAACGTGCAGGCAGTACTTTAGGTTCCTTCAAAGTGCCATCGAAGTTAGCACCCCATTCAACCGTACCTTGTCCCAGTTCACTGAGTAACACTTCAGAGAATTTAGAGAGACGTGCTTCGGTATAACGCATAGCCGCAAATGACTTAGGATCATCGGGGGCACCCCAGTTACCTTGGCCATCGACTAACGGGTAGCGATATGAAAATGGCTGCGCCATCAATACCATAGCCTCATAACAGGCACTATCGCCGTGAGGATGGTATTTACCTAATACGTCACCAACCGTACGGGCCGACTTTTTATGCTTAGATTGAGCCGATAAACCTAACTCACTCATCGCATAGATAATTCGACGCTGTACCGGTTTAAGTCCATCACCAATGTGTGGCAGGGCTCGGTCCATAATGACGTACATGGAATAGTTCAGATAAGCCTCTTCGGTAAAGCGCCGCAATGGCATTTGCTCTACCCCATCGAGACTTAACTTGATAGCGTCACTCATTTTCTTCTAGTTCCTGTGTTTCTTCAGTACTATCGCCCTTATAAAACAAGCGATACACGTTACCTTTTAAATCATCGGAGATGTACATAGCACCATCGGATGCCGATAACAGCGCAAAGGGTCGAGCAACGGGAAATTCACCGTCAAGGAAACTAACAACCGTTTCACGACTCATCACTTTTTGATCTTCAATCTTCAACATTACCACTTGATAGCCAACTTTACTCGAACGATTCCACGAGCCATTTTCGGCGACAAACAACTGATTATGGTAAATATCGGGAAATTGACTGCCGCGATAAAATGCAAGTCCCGTGGGTGCAACATGGGCTGGCAACTCATACATTGGCAGAGTGATTTTTAAATTTTTCGGTTTTTCATAGGCAGGTTCGACAACACTACTGGCATGTAAATAAGGGAAGCCATAATGACTCCCTATCACATCGATGCGGTTAATCTCATCGGGTGGCAAGTTGTCCCCCATCCAATCACGGCCTTGATCGGCAAACCATAATTTTTTGTCTATTGGCGACCAATCAAATCCACTTGCATCACGCACACCAGCCGCAATCTGCTCACTCGCGCCAGTATCAACATTGATCGCTATGATACTACTGTAAGGCACTGGCGCTTCACAGACGTTACAGGGCGCACCAATAGACACATATAAAAGGCCATCTGGGCCAAAATTAATTGCCCGAGAACTTTTCTTCTCTGAGTAAGGCAAGTCACTGTAAATCTCTTTGGGTCGACTCGGGCGGCGCAATCTTTGCTCAATATCAACAAAGCGCACGATTTGATTTTCAGTGGCGACAAACAAGTCACCATTGTGGAATGCAATCGCATCGGGTGATTCAAGCCCTTTGGCTATCACATAACGCTTATCGACACGACCATCTTGATTACTGTCAACGAGAGCATGGATAGTGCCGCTCTTATTGGAACCGACAAATAAAGTGCCATTAGCCCCCATCGCCATCTGCTTAGCATCGCCAATATCCGAGGCATAAAGCGATAAACCAAACCCCTTAGCGACGGTAATCATGATCGATTGGGAACCCGCAAAGGCGCTATTGCAGAGCAATAACGTCACACTCGCTAAGAGTGTAAAACCGGCAGAAAACACCTTTAAGCAATTATAATTATTAGTTTTAATATACAACATTGTAATTTTCTTTATGCCTATGTTTTATTGTTATCGGCAATAGTGCACAACATTAAAGTAAAGCCATGTCACCCTTATCTTCAAGCCAGTTTTTACGGTCCGGCGAACGCTTCTTAGCGAGCAACATATCCATCAAAGCATCCGTTTCTTCGATGTCATCTATCGTCAACTGTACTAAACGACGGGTGTTTGGATCCATCGTTGTTTCACGAAGTTGTAAAGGATTCATCTCACCCAAACCCTTAAAGCGGGTGACTTGTACCTTACCCTTTTTATTCTCAGCGGCAATACGGTCTAAAATACCCGCTCTTTCTGCCTCATCTAAGGCGTAATAAACCTCTTTGCCGATATCAATACGGAACAACGGCGGCATAGCAATATACACATGACCCTGCTCAACTAAGATACGGTAATGCTTCAAAAATAGCGCGCATAACAAGGTAGCAATGTGCAGTCCGTCTGAGTCGGCATCCGCAAGGATACAAATCTTGCCATAACGTAATTCAGAGATATCGCTGCTATCGGGATCGCAACCAATCGCGACCGAAATATCATGAACTTCCTGTGAAGCTAATACCTGCGAAGCATCGACTTCCCAGGTATTCAAGATTTTGCCACGCAGCGGCATGATGGCTTGAAACTCACGATCGCGGGCCTGTTTAGCACTACCACCCGCAGAATCCCCTTCCACGAGGAATAACTCTCCGCGCATCGGATCTTGGCCACTACAGTCTGTTAGCTTACCCGGCAGTGCAGGTCCCGAAGTCACCTTTTTGCGGGCCACTTTTTTGGCGGCCTTTAAGCGGCTCTGGGCATTATTAATGCACATTTCGGCTAAGGATTCAGCTAACTCGGTATTTGAGTTCAACCAGAGTGAGAATGCGTCACGCACAACGCCAGACACAAAAGCAGCACATTGGCGACTAGAAAGCTTTTCTTTTGTTTGACCAGCGAATTGCGGTTCTTGCATCTTCACCGACAATATAAACGCGGCGCGATCCCAGATATCTTCGGGTGAAAGTTTAATACCACGGGGGATTAAATTTCTGAACTCACAAAATTCGCGCATCGATTCCAATAAACCTTGGCGGAAACCGTTCACATGGGTACCACCCAGTGGAGTCGGAATTAAGTTTACATAACTCTCGCCAATGGATTCACCGCCTTCAGGCAACCAAGTAATGGCCCAATCTGCGGCTTCTAGTTGACCTTTAAAGCACCCCACAAACGGCTCTTCTGGCAATCTTAAATTGTCACCGATAGCCGCCTTTAAATAATCGGTTAGGCCGCTTTCATAGAACCATTCATGGACTTCATTTGTCTGTTTATTGGTGAATTTTATCCGTAAACCTGGGCACAGTACCGCTTTAGCACGCAGCAGATAAATCAGTTTTGAATTTGAGAAGTTAGCCGAATCAAAATAGCTCGCATCGGGCCAAAAATGCACTCGAGTCCCCGTATTACGACGGCCACAGGTCCCTGTTGGGCGTAAATCTTCAACCTTAAAGCCATTTTCAAAAGCGATGTCATACACTTGGCCATCACGGCGAACCGTGACTTCGACACGGCGCGACAAAGCGTTAACCACCGAGATACCAACACCGTGTAAACCACCGGAGAACTGGTAGTTTTTATTCGAAAATTTACCGCCAGCATGCAATTTGGTCAGAATTAACTCAACCCCAGGAATGCCTTCTTCTGGGTGGATATCCACTGGCATACCACGGCCATCATCAGTGACTTCGAGGGAATTATCTGTATGTAGAACAACTTCAATTTTTGTCGCGTGACCTGCCAATGCCTCATCGACACTGTTATCTATGACCTCTTGGCCCAAATGGTTCGGTCTGGAGGTGTCGGTATACATACCTGGACGGCGTTTAACAGGATCGAGTCCGTTGAGAACTTCAATGGCGTCAGAGGTGTATTGATTTGTCATAGGGCACGCTATAGGTTGTTATATCCGGCCATGTTGCGGCTCGGCATGTCAGTTTGTCAAGGTAAGTGTAAAAATTGGCTTACAGTTTGCAGATGCGACTCATAACCAACAAAGCTGTGATCACCACCCGCTTCAACTCGCAATTGACAGTGATGATACTTATTGACCGCTTCGCGATAATCCAGCACATCATCACCTGTCTGCAATAATACCAAAAAACGATCCGGATTGCGGATCACAGCCGTATTAAATTCAGCGACTTCAGACTTATGCTCAGGTAAGACAAGATAATGCTGTTCAGTGTAAGGATTGAATTGCGGCCCCATAAACTCATCGAACAACTCAAAGGGTTTTACCGCAGGATTAACTAACACCGCTTTGCCACCGTAGGTTTCGGCTAAATAGCTGGCGAAATACCCACCTAAAGATGAGCCTATATAAGCTAATGGCTCTTTGGCATCAATCGCAGCCTCAACATAATCGGTTAAGAGCACCATCGCAGCCTTAGGTGTATTAGGCAATTGGGGCTGATGGAAGGCCACACTAGGATGATGCCGCGCCATGTACTTAGCCGTCATCACAGCTTTATCTGAAAATGGAGAGCTATTAAAACCGTGAATATAAAGCAGCATATTTCCTCAGGCTGCGGCTATTCGCGTTAATAACCGCTAGAGTTGTTGTCGGGGGAAAAATGGTTACCCGGTACGCGATACACTTTAGTGTTGATGCTACCATCGGCTTTCAACTCCAGCAAACGATAACCCGGTTGAACGCCATCCAAGGCAAAATAAGGCGATAACGGCTTAAATTGAATACAAGTGGAGGGTGTCGCCATCAACTGCAACGTGCCATAGGGTCCATTATGATGGGTATCAATACATTGGTGCACATGTCCCCAGAGCAATCCTTTGACCTGCGGATACTTTGCCACTCGCGCGATAAACTCGGCGCCATTGTCCATGCAGTGCTGATCCAACCAAGTACAACTCACGACGATGGGATTGTGATGCATCACCAGTAAAGTATGGCATTCAGGATGTGCGGCAATGGCTTCATCAATTAATTCGAACTGAGTCTCGGCCATATTGCCGCCAGGCTTTCCCCGCACGGTTGAATCCAACATGAGGATTTGCCAGTTTCCCGCCAGAATACGCTGCTGCCCAAAAATCTGTTCACCCTGCATGTGCAGATACATGATCCGTGGATCGTCATGATTTCCAGGAAGATAATGGCAAGGTAAGCCAACGGGGGTGACTGCTTTCACAAATTGCTGATAGGACTCAGCCGAATAGTCTTGACTCAAATCGCCCGTGGCGAGCATCAAGTGAGCAGGATAGTCCACAGCTCTAATCGTATTTAATACGGCAGCAAAACTTTTGCTAGTATTAACTCCTAATAGCTGAGCTTCAGGATCGGCAAAAAGATGCGGATCTGTGACTTGCACGATACGCACGCTTTCCCCTTCAGCTATGGAGTAAGAGACAGCCTCTTTCAGCACATTGAATACCCAATTCTAAGACTGGCACACGACACTGTGTTGGTAACCAATCTTTAATAACTCTCCCAGGAATGCATTCACCTGGTACTTTTCATCACTTTGATACATGCGTACATTGGGATAATCATACACTGGGCGTAATTGGTAAATCTGTTGGCCAGTTAACACTTCTGCTAATTTAGCATCGTGATAAATTCTCACTAACACCTTGGGAGTATTGATAAACTCCTTGATTTCGATGGGACGAAATATCTCAACTAGCTGAGTATATTTGGTATTTTCTAAAATTCGCACTACTAATATACCAAACTCACCTTCGAGTCGCCATGACTCACCGATAGCTATCTCTAACGGTAACCATTTCAACATGTAACCATAATTACGCCCGCACAGTGCTAAAAAATCACTGACGTTGGGTTTATAGCGCCGTTTTAGACTCGAAGTAGCCAAATTCATCCCAACTTAAACCAGTTGCTGATAGTTCAATTGTAACCATTGTAATCCAATAACGGTCGACGCATTATCGATCTCACCCGCAACCACTCGCTCATAAGCTTGCTCGCGGCTCATGACATGCAATCGAATATCTTCGTGCTCTTCAGCTAATCCATGCAATCCACGGGCGTTGTTTGAATCGACATCAGCCCAATAGAAATAGAAACGTTCTGTACTACCACCTGGACTCGCTAAATAGCTATTTACACTGTGTATTTGCTTAGCCATTAAGCCTGTTTCTTCCATTAATTCGCGGTGTGCAACATCCAGAGGCGTTTCTGCGGGCGCAATCATACCCGCGACTAACTCAAGAAGCCAAGGAGATTTAGCGGTTGCTAATGCAGGAAAACGTACCTGTTCAATGAGTACGACTTTATCTTGCTTGGCATCATAGGGCAGAACGACCACAGCATGACCCCGTTCAAACACTTCGCGAGTGACAGGCTTACTCCAGCCACCAGCGAATAATTTATGCTTGAAAGTGTATTCGTCCATTGAGAAAAACCCTTGATAAAGGGATTTTTTTCCTAAGATCTCAATATCCGTTTGCGAAAAAACAGGGGGTTTCATACTCTATCCTTAAAAGTTAAATTTGCGCCTACAATCAAGGCAATTTGAGCACATTTTTAAAATAAAATCTGTTACACTTCGAATTTGACTTGAAAGTGTCAGAGTTCTTAGACTCTAGGTCATTAAGTTTTAGCTGTATCGGGAAGCGTCGGGAAGCGCAAACCGCCTTGGTAAAGGCATTACTTAGTCTAAACGAAGTTAAAATATTCCTCCGTGGGGGGATTTTGTCTAATAAGGACAGCAAATGAAATTTAAGATCCATAATTTATGCGCAGCATTAACACTTGCGGCTTCCGCTTCAGCGGTGCAAGCAGATGATTTGTTGCAAATTTATCAGCAAGCACTGACCAGCGACCCGCTCGTATTGCAAGCCCAAGCCCAGCGTAATGGTTTGTTTGAGAAAATCGAGCAAAACCGCGCTCCGCTGTTGCCAACCATTAGTGCAAACGTCGGTTATGACAAAGCTTGGAATGATCCGAAGGATGATGCAAGTGGTCTAGTAGGTAGCCTGAAATTAAATCAAGTCATCTATGATCACAGTGCTTGGGTTGGTTTAAGTCTTGCTGAGAAAGCCGCTTCTCAAGCTGATTCCGCTTATGCTTCCGCATTACAAAACTTGATTACTCGTATCACTAAAGCCTATTTCGATGTATTAACGGCGAAAGACAACTACGAGTTCCAAGGTGCAGAAAAACGCGCAATCGAGCGTCAACTTGAACAAACTAAACAACGTTTCGCAGTGGGTTTAACCGCGATTACCGATGTGCATGAAGCTCAAGCGCAATATGACTTAGCCTCAGCCACTGAAATTTTAGCCGAAAACACGCTCGCCAATAGTTATGAAGCCTTACGTGAAATCACCGGCATCGATCACAAGACGATTAATGTGCTAGATACCAACCGTTTCTCAGCCGTTACACCAGCGCCAACGTCATCTAGCGAATGGTTAAAAATTGCTGAAACCAATAGTGTTGATTTAATGACTCAACGTATTGGTAAAGATATTGCCCAAGAGACTATTAAGCTTTATCAAGCAGGCCACATGCCGTCTTTAAGCTTAAATGCCGGTTACAACAAAGGTCTTGAGCAAAAAATGGGTAATCTCAACGAACCTGATTTTGATAATGTCAGCGTTGGTGTCAACTTAAGCATTCCGATTTTCGAAGGTTTTAAAGTCAGCTCACAAGTTAATGAAGCACAATTCCAGTATGTTGAAGCAAGTGAAAAGCTTGAGCAAATTTACCGTGGTGTAGTGAAAAACGTTCGTAATAACTACAACAACGTAGGTGCTTCTATCAGCTCAATCAAAGCTTATGAGCAATCTGTTATTTCATCAGAAAGTGCCCTAAAAGCCACTCAAGCGGGTTTCGAAGTGGGTACTCGTACTATCGTTGATGTTTTGAACCGTACCCGTGACTTGTACGACTCAAAACGTAAATTATCCGATGCGCGCTATAGCTACATCAACTCAGTTGTTGCACTAAAGCAAGCTGCGGGTACATTGAATGAAGATGATGTTATCGCCATCAATAATGGCTTGATTGCACAGTAACAACACTCTCAGTCATTAAATATAAAAAACCGCCATTTGGCGGTTTTTTTATGCTTAGAAGTTAAAATCAACAAAATTAGAAGTTGATTTCAACACCCGCAAAATAACCTTTAAATTTAGTATCAGCACTCACACCCGAGAAATTACTCACATCGAATAAAAATTCACGGTAGCCTACACGTACACGCGTATCGACGGCCAAACCATCAAATTGCCAACCTAAACCAATTGCATAGTCGTGCACGCTTGACTCATTGACGCCCTGCATCAAATCAGCAAAACCGTACAAGCCTAAGCCAGGCATACCTACATGCGTACTGGCGTAACCCATCACAATACCGCTATCGACATCTTTCTCTTCTGGATGGCCAGGATCTTGAACACGCAGTGAACCATTCATTAACTTGTATGCTGCACCGAGATCCAACGACACTATGTCGTTGTCCAATATTTCGTAGTACAGCACGAAGTCTGTGTTACTCAAATCAGTATAAGCAGTAACATTACCTTTAAAATCATGACCATTGAAGTTGAAATCAGCATCCGACATGCCGCCTTTCTGATCTAAGCTATTTTCACGGATTTTAATGTTAGGGACAAATGGCAATGGGTGCTCAACTGCAATCCAATAACTGCCTTGAGCAGATGAACTGTAATCAAATGTTTGTTGTGGTTGACCTTTATCAGCAAAAGTACCGCTAGTATCGGCGCGCCAGTAATCACCACCAATAGTAAAACCAACCACAGTTGCCGCTTGGGCAGATGAGGCCATACAGAATCCTAATACCGCACTGGCGAGGAGAGTTTTTTTCATAATTAACCTTGAGATAGCAAGTTCGTTAAATCAATCACCGCGGCATTCGCACGGGATACATAGTTAGCCATAACCAATGAATGATTAGCGACTAAGCCAAAACCGCTGCCATTCAGCACAACAGGGCTCCAGACAGTTTGCTGAGTCGCCTCCAGTTCACGAATGATCTGTCTTAGGCTTACTTCAGCATTTTTCTTCTTCAATACGTCAGCAAAGTCAACTTCAACTGCGCGCATAAAGTTCAACAACGCCCATGAAGCACCACGGCTCTCATAGAAGACATCATCAATTTTCCACCAACTGGTTTTTACCTGATGGCTGGTCAAATTTGGGGTTGATTGACGCGCCGAATTGTCACCAGCTAGGTCTGTATTTAAGCGCTCTTGGCCAACGCTGGCAGATAAACGCTGCGACATACTGCCCAGACGTTTCTGCACTTCTTTCAACCATTCATTAAGGTTGTCAGCACGGGCATAAAACTGTGCATCTTGATTATTTGGGTCCATCATGCGGGCACGATAAAGCTTCAGCAATTTGATTGCATCGCGATATTCGCTTTCGGCACTCGGTACTAACCAGCTTGTGTGGTCAATATTGAGCTTAGATTGGGCTTCGCCTAAATCTTTGTCCGCCGCAGATTGTGACTGTGAGCGGCTAAACTCTTTACGCATAATCAAGGCTAAATCACGGGCTTGCTCCAAAGCACCATATTCAAATGCGGGCATGTTATCCATGAAGATGGAAGGTGGCATCACATCGTTTGATAGCCAACCACCTTGCTTATCGAGTAAATTTTCGACTGTGAGGATTAGCGATGTAGTAGTAGCGTACCCAACAATATTCTTATTGGATGCTGTTAATTGTTGAGGGCTAATTGGATCCGGTTCGATACTCCACCATACACTCACGCCATAACCGATTAATACTAAAAATAAACCGACCCCGGTAACTTTTTTCCATGTAATTTGCATCAAGCGACTCCTTAATGATGGTGATGATGCTCTTGCTCTGCGGCGTTTTCTGCTGCTTTACTAACAGGCAGGGTAATTGCCATTTTCTCGCCACCGTCAAACTCTAATTGCAGTTCAACTTGTTGCTCTAACACCAATGGCGCTTTTAAGCCAAGCAACATGACGTGATCCCCTGACGGCGTTAACGTTAATGTGCCATGGGAGGGGATGTCAAAACCTTCAACATGGCGCATCTTCACCATGCCTTGGTCTTCGATAATCGTGTGTAATTGGGCATCCTTTGCCACAGTCGTACTGACACCGATAAGACGAATCGCTTTATCTGTGTGGTTTTCAAGCGTAAAGTAAGCCGCAGTATTTGGTACTGTCTCAGGCATGGCGCGTATATGACCTTCAGTCATGACTACGTTCGCCAACGCTGAAAATGATGCACAAGATAAAACTAGACAATTAAACAGCTGTTTGAATATTGGTTTCAATGTCTTAAACTCCATGTCTACCCAATGTCGTCGTAAAGGAAACAACCCATGAGTCATATACAGGTTCAGGATGATCAGGGCGTGCGTATTATTAGCTTTAATCGCCCTGATAAACGCAATGCACTTGATCTTAATATGTATAAACAACTGACAGAATACCTGATCGAAGGTGAAGCAGACAACGACATTCGTGCCTTTATGCTCCATGGCCAAGATAATTGTTTCACCTCAGGCAATGATGTTGCTGACTTTTTGAAAAATAGTGACTTAGGGCCAAATCATCCCGCAGTACGTTTCTTATTTTGTCTGCTCGAACTCAAAAAACCTCTGGTGGCTGCTGTTTCTGGTGCCGCCGTCGGTATAGGTACAACCGTACTGCTACATTGCGATCTGGTATACGCTGACAACACGGCGAAATTTCAACTTCCCTTCGTCAACTTGGCTCTCGTGCCGGAAGCGGGGGCTAGCCTACTCTTACCAGAACTCATTGGTTATCAAAAAGCGGCTGAGTTACTGCTACTTGGTGAAAGTTTTAATGCCGAGACGGCCCATAGACTCAATATGATCAACGAAATTGTGGCCCATGAAGATTTACTCAGTTATGCACTATCTCAGGCAAAAAAATTGGCAAATCAACCGCCACAAGCCCTACAAATCACACGTCAATTAATGCGTCCGCATAAAAATCGTGTACAACACCAAATGCACCAAGAACTTGAACAATTTAGCGCTAGGCTAAAAAGTGATGAAGCCAAAAGCAGATTTCAAGCTTTTTTGAAAAAGTAGTCTGCAAGGCAGTATGCACATACATTTTCGCATGAGGGTCAAAGTGCCCTCTTGTTGATAGGTTTAACTGCATCATTTTAAATCAAAACAAGCCACTTATTAGCTCATCAACGCCAGCCATCACTGCATGCTTAGGCTGGTTTTTTCCATTGGTCAACTAACAATGCTAAAACAAAGTAAATTAGCAAACTCACACCCGGCATAAATACAACTGCACCAGCCCACACCGCACGAGTCCAAAAACAAGACCAATCAAATTTCCACGCCATACCAGCGGCAACACCACACACTAATCGCTCTGGACTCTCCATACGCACTTTTAATCGTTTCATCTAAAACCTCGGCTCAGTTGATCGCTAACTTATTTATCATTAACACTATGCCACTGAAACCAGCAAATAATGCCTGAAAACAACGCAAGACTAATTACAGGTAACAGTAGCAATGTCATCAAAGGTGCTACAAACCACATAAGCAGATCCTTTACTTAGCGCTATATTCATCGGCACCTGCCGATTCACCTTTATTTTCAGCGTTTAAGCTAAGTTGACTGTTGAAGTCATACATACTTTCAGCCAGTTGTGTTTGCAATGACATCACAAATTCACGCTTTACACTGACGAACAATTCTTGTGTCTGCACAGTTAATGTTTGCTCAATAGTTCCCACAACATCTGATATTGGTGCGGCTTCTGCGTGTGCTGCAACGCTACCGACTAACGCGCCTAATAACACACTCATTTGTACTGATTTTTTAATGGTTAACATAAACATGATGGCATCCCTTTCGATTAATTAACTTGACGAAAGGAGTATTACAAACTGCGTGCCAACTTATAAAAACATTCTTAACAGCATGATTCTAATCACTTTAAAGTATTTTAAGTGAACAGGATGAGATATAGGAATGAATTGGGAAATAACAAGTGGTGAAAAATACTACTCAAACTAGTAAATTTCACCATCTTTTAAGTTGATTAGAAATCACTCAGTGACTTCAGCTTGAATACTCTGAAAAGCCTGTTTTACCACTTCTATCCCAGCGCCGTTTTTATGGGCATTTTCACTCAAATAACGACGCCAAGCGCGGGCACCTGGTAAACCTTGAAATAAACCTATCATATGACGAGTAATATGATTGAGCCGGCCACCAGACTGCAAATGCGCTTCAATATAAGGCAACATAGCCTCAATCACAGCCTCTCGGCTGATCACTGCTTTTTGACTGCCACACAATATTTGATCCACCTGCGCCAGAATATAAGGATTCTGATAAGCCTCGCGCCCCATCATTACTCCATCGAGCTGCACTAAATGAACTTGTGCTTGCTCGAGAGTTGTTACGCCGCCATTAATACCAATATTAAGTGCAGGATAATCACGCTTAAGTTGATACACACGCTCATAATCGAGCGGCGGGATCTCGCGATTCTCTTTTGGGCTTAACCCTTGAAGCCACGCCTTACGCGCATGGATAGTAAAATCCGTACACCCTTTTGCACTGACCACATCAATAAACTGGGTTAAAAACGCATAACTATCTTGTTCATCAATTCCGATACGCGTTTTCACAGTCACAGGAATATCAACGACTTGTTTCATGGCGTCAACACACTCAGCCACTAACTCAGGTTCCGCCATCAGACACGCGCCAAAGCGACCATTCTGCACTCGATCGGAAGGACAACCCACATTGAGGTTAACTTCATCGTAGCCACGCTCAGCAGCGAGTTTAGCGCAACGAGCCAAATCTAAGGGATTAGAACCACCTAACTGCAACGCCAAAGGATGTTCTTCTTGGTTATACGCTAAGTAATCACCGCGACCATGCAATATCGCTCCTGTTGTCACCATTTCCGTATACAACAAAGCATTAGCCGACATCAAACGTGCAAAATAACGATAATGCCGGTCTGTCCAATCCAACATGGGCGCAATGGAAAAGGTTCTATCGATTGGAATAGTTGATATAACAGGGTTTTTACTCATTTTAGACTGAATCATCACGCTCACATTTTAAGCTGTTTTTACACATTTGTGCATTTGTCTAATTGCCGGGCATCCTGTGAGGTATCCCAAATTATAAGATTGAGCGCTCAAGATGGTGTTCCCAGTAATTGACCTGAAAACACGTACTGAACAACACACTACAAATGCGTCGTTAGGGTGAAGCAAAAAGTGAGACAGTTTACAGCGAACATCGTACTTTTACAAAGTCAGCTAAGACACTCAAGGCCAAGACGCCTTTTTGATAGCACTCCACAATGCCGAAAATAGCCATATAAAATGGGATTACGTAAGACGCGATGGGATAGAGAGTTGAGTAGCAACGCCTTCTCACAAGTTCAAGTGCAAATAAAAGTCGAGTTACTCCATAAAAAGGCTAAAAAACTTTGCAGCATCGGCACTCATGAGCCACTATGAATGGGGCTAATGCAGCCCATTTTTGTATGTATGAGACGTAAAACAACGCCATTTGACGATAAGCGTCTTCCAAGCAAACTTATGAACCATCATACAAAACGATCTAAACAATAAAGGAAACGGTTATATGGAGCTTTAGCTGCCTATAACTCAGATAAATGATAAGAATATCTTTAAATTAGCCTCACATTTATAGCGGTCTCATCTAAGCTGATAGAGTGTGATCAAGATTGCTGTCGATAAGCAACTTTTCTAATAGCCTTAAGCAATGCCATTACTCCATGGTTTAGGCTCAAAAGAGGACAAACTTAGGCATGAACGTTAATTTTATTAATCCTTTCCTCCAATCTTTGCTCAATGTCATATCTACGATGGCGAGCATGGATTTGACGCCGGGCAAACCCCAAATCAAAGTAGATAACTTAGCTAAGGGTGATGTATCCGGCCTAATAGGTCTTGTTGGACCCCAAACAAAAGGATCACTGTCGATTACCTTCGAACAAAAGCTTGTTTTGCAGATAATGCAGAATATGCTGGGCGAAAACCCGGGTAAAATTAACGAGGAAGTGACTGACTTAGTAGGCGAAATTACGAATATGGTGACTGGTGGCGCAAAAAATCTTTTGGGTCAAAAAGGCTATGAATTTGAAATGGCCACTCCTATGGTCGTATCAGGAAAAGGCCATACTATTTCCCATAAAGCTAATGGCACTAAGATTATCATGCCATTTACAAGCCCGCATGGTACTGCTTATATTGAAATATGTTTTGAAAACTAATAGCTTAAATACATCAAGCCAGTCAGCTCAAAATACATTAACTATCCTGTCGCTCTGGATCTTATGTTTCATTCGCTTTTTTAAAGCCAGATAACAAAGATCAGAACAGCTGGTTTACCGTAACCTGAATTGAGATATTTTTATCGTCTATTTTGCCGCCTAACACCAGTTCAGCACAGCTTCATCCTCAGGTCCAAAACATATTGCGTCGCCAACGGTGAACTGCAAACCACTATTTCGCTTATCTCAGCCCTACAGGTTCGACACTTCTCTCGCTAACAAATAACTATAATTCATAGTGTTATTTGCAGTAACCATTCGTGTAGAGGCAATTATTCATCCTGACACTTTACATAAAAGAAAACGGTGTTTAATCACCGTTTTCTTGCTAAAAAGTGTCCCCAAATACTTCCATTTGTCAGGGTTAAGCTAAGCAAACCGCAACCCTTGGGGTGAGCTTAGTGACTAATTCATAAGCGATAGTACCGATATGTTCAGCGACTTCTTCAACGGGTAATGCTTTACCCCACAACAAAGCACTGTCGCCAACCTTATCTTGCGCATCTTGGCCTAAGTCGACAGTCAACATGTCCATAGAGACGCGGCCTACTATGGGTACGCGACGACCATTGACCCACACGGGTGTGCCTTCCGGTGCATTGCGAGGATAACCATCACCATAGCCAATCGCCACGACACCTAAACGGGTATCTTGCTTCGCGGTCCAGAAACAACCATAGCCCACTGGCTGATTGGCTTTATGATCCCGTACCGCAATCAACTGTGATACCAATTCCATCGCAGGAACTAGCCCGTGATTCGCACCGCAATCACCAGTAACAGGAGATACACCATAGAGTGCGATACCAGGACGGATCCAATCGCCTTGGCTCTGAGGCCAATACAAAGCACCAGCAGAGTTTGCTAAGGTTCTAAATCCGGGCAAGCCTGCCGTTAACGTATTAAAAGCCGCCATCTGTACTGAGGTATAGGTGTTTTCAGGCTCGTCCGCACAGGCAAAATGTGTCATCAAATGGATCGGTTTTGCCACATTGGGACAGGCCATTAACCTTGCGTAAACCGTTGAAAATTGTTCGGGCGTAAAACCTAAACGATGCATGCCTGAATCCACTTTAAGCCAGACAGTGACAGGTTTTGACAACACAGTTTGCTCTAACATTTCAAGCTGAGAGCTGTGGTGCACTACAGTGTCAATATCATGCCCGACGAGTAACGGGAGATCGGTGGCACGGAAAAAACCTTCTAGTAACAATAAACGCGCTGTCACGCCGCCCGCTCGTAATTCTAAGGCCTCATCCAATCGTGCTAGGCCAAAGCCATCGGCATTGACTAAACAATTAGCGACATTCAATAATCCATGACCATAACCGTTCGCTTTAACGACGGCCATCACACGACTCGCTGGTGCCTGTTGACGCAACGCAGCGAGATTGGTTTGCAGTGCACTACTGCTAATTTCTGCACGGGGAAAAGGGTTCAAAATTTACCTTGTTTACTCAGGAAATAAAAAGTCACGGATATAAAAAATACATCAATACAGCTCATCTTCTGCAAACGCAAACTGACTGTTTTTAAACGTCAATTAATCTTCTTCAAACTGCGGCCCAGCATAATTATCGAAACGCGAAAATTGCCCTTGGAAAGTGAGCCGCACCCGACCAATGGGGCCGTTACGTTGCTTACCAATGATGATTTCTGCCGTGCCTTTATCTTGAGAATCGTTGTTATACACTTCATCGCGATAAATAAACATGATGAGATCCGCATCTTGCTCGATAGCGCCCGATTCACGCAAATCCGAGTTAACAGGACGTTTATCGGCCCTTTGTTCGAGCGAGCGGTTAAGCTGCGACAGGGCAATAATCGGGATTTCCAACTCTTTGGCTAATGCTTTCAGCGAGCGTGAAATTTCAGAAATTTCTAAGGTACGGTTATCTTTTAAGGCGGGCACCTGCATTAACTGCAGGTAATCTATCATGATCATAGATAAACCACCGTACTCACGGGCAATACGACGCGCGCGGCTACGAACTTCTGTCGGCGTTAACCCCGAACCATCATCAATATACATTTTGCCTTGCTCGAGCATGATACCCATAGTCGATGAAACCCGCGCCCAATCCTCGTCATCGAGTTGACCAGTACGGATCTTAGTTTGATCAACACGACCCAAGGAGGCCAGCATACGCATCATAATCTGTTCGGACGGCATCTCGAGACTGAAAATAAGTACGGGTTTATCTTCATTCATTGCGGCCTGTTCGCACAAGTTCATCGCGAAGGTGGTTTTACCCATAGAAGGACGCGCCGCAACGATAATCAAGTCACCGGACTGGAAGCCTGCGGTCATTTTATCGAGATCGTTAAAACCGCTCGATACTCCAGTCACACCGTTATGGGGGTTGTTATAAAGCTGCTCAATCTTATCGACTGTTTTTTCCAGAATGGTTTTAATGCCTTCGGGACCTTCGTTAGCATTAGTTCGCATCTCGGCGATCTTAAAGACTTTACTCTCAGCCAGGTCGAGTAATTCACCCGAGTCACGACCTTCTGGGTTATAGCCCGCATCTGCAATCTCATGTGCGACGCGGATCATGTCACGCACTACGGCGCGTTCACGGACGATTTCGGCGTAGGATAAAATATTACCCGCACTTGGGGTATTTTTCGCAATCTCACCTAAATAGGCAAAACCACCGGCATCTTCTAATTGATTTTCAACTTCGAGCTGTTCAGAAACCGTGATCAAATCGATCGGTTGCCCTAAATCAACCAATCTGTGCATGGCAGAGAAGATCATCTTATGTGAGCGAGAGTAAAAATCCTCTTTTACTACAGCCTCAGCGACCCTGTCCCACGCTTCGGCATCTAACATCAAGCCGCCTAATACCGATTGTTCAGCCTCAATTGAATGCGGTGGCAGCTTGAGTCCATCAAGCTGCAAATCTCTTGGCTTACTTTTAGGCTTAAAAGCACCTTGTTGTGACATTAACGCTCCCGATTTCCAACAACTTAACAAAATATGATATAAAACCCGCGTCAAGCAAACAGGATGTTTACACTCGCCTGTTATTTCATTCCAACGGACACTCTAACAATCAATAAGGAAAGAACATGCGTATTGCATTGGTTGCGGCCTTAGTACTGACATCCGGCATAGCAACTGCCGACGAAGGACAATGGCAACCTTATCAAATGCCTTCAATTGCAGACAAACTCAGTGAACGCGGAATCGATATTCCGGCAGAAAAACTGGCCGATCTGACAAGTTATCCAATGAACGCTGTGGTTGGGCTGGGCTATTGTACCGCCAGTTTTGTCTCCCCCCAAGGGCTAGTTGTGACAAACCACCATTGTGCCTACAAGGCGATACAATATAACACTAAGCAAGAGCATAACTACCTAGAACAAGGCTTTTTAGCAACATCGATGGACAAGGAACCCTCTGCCGGTCCCAACGAACGTTTATACATCACAGAAGCAGTGACCAATGTCACCGCGCAAATCAATAAAGACCTCAGCCAAGACCCGCTAAGTCGTTACGAAGATATCCAAAATCACAGTAAAGCGCTCATCAAAAGCTGTGAAGCCGATGCTAACTATCGTTGTAATGTGCGCAGTTTCCATAACGGCTTAGAATACTACTTAATCAAGCAATTGATGATCCGCGATGTGCGCTTAGTCTACGCACCACCTGAAAGTGTTGGGAGCTATGGTGGCGATATTGATAACTATGAATATCCACGCCATTCGGGTGATTTTGCCTTCCTACGAGCTTACGTCGGAAAAGATGGCAAACCTGCTGCTTATAGCGACGATAACATTCCTTACCAACCAAAGAGCTACCTTAAGGTCAATGCCGATGGCGTAAAAGCCGGTGATGGCGTGTTTGTGGCGGGTTACCCAGGCACGACTAGCCGTTACAACCTGACCAGTGAACTTAAATTTGCCAGTGATTGGTTGTACCCAACTCAAGCTAAGCGTTATCAATTACAGATTGATACTATCGAGGCGATGGGACAAAAAGATGCCGATATCGCCATTAAGTACGCAGGTAATATGGCCTCAATGGCCAACCGGATGAAGAAACTCAACGGCCTACTAGCGGGTTTTAAAGCAACGGATATCATTGGCATTAAGCAAAGCCGTGAAGATAATTTTTTAGCTTGGCTTAAACAAAACCCTAAGCTAAATCAAAATCTCATTGCTGAGTTAGAAGTGTTACTCGCCGAGCAACAACAAGCATTCCAAAGTAATTACTACTTTACCAATGCCCAATCTAGCACATTGTTAACCGCAGCAAACAGCCTCTACCGTCTTGCTAAAGAAAAACAAAAGCCCGATGCCGAGCGTGAGCAAGGCTACCAAGAACGTGATATTGCTATGCTAAGCTCACGTCTTAAACGTATCGATTCAAGTTTTGATGTCACTGTTGATAAGACTTTGTGGCTACAGGATTTAAATGCTTACCTTAGCCAATCAAATCGCGTAGCTGCACTCGATGAAATGCTAAGTGCGAACACTAAAGATGCCGATCTCGCAGCTAAACTCGATGGTTTGTACTCACTCACTACGCTCACAGACCAAGCTAAGCGCCTCGCGTGGATGAATGCCGATGCTAGCGCTTTCGAAACCAGTGCCGATCCCTTTATTCGTTTAGCCGTAGCACTTTATGACACGAATATGGCACAGGAAAAGTCAGAAAAAATCTTAGACGGCAAGCTGTCTAGTGCTCGCCCTGATTATATGGCGGCCGTGATCGAATACTACAAAGCAAACAACTGGCCAGTCTATCCTGACGCCAACGGTACGCTACGGATCAGCTATGGCATGGTTGATGGTTATCAATCACGTGATGCGCTCTATAAACAGCCGTTTACTCGTCTTGATGGCATAGTCGCAAAACACACAGGCGTTGAGCCCTATAATGCGCCGAAAAAACTCCTCGATGCAATTCACGAGCAACGTTTTGGTGAGCACTTGGTCAAATCCGTGTATCAAGATCCCCGTGGCTGGATTTGCCGTCTGTTCTCTTGCTTAGATAAACCAGAAGAATTTAACTCAGTACCGGTTAATTTCTTATCCAGCGTGGACACCACAGGTGGTAACTCCGGCTCACCAGTCTTCAACGGAAAAGGTGAGTTAGTGGGCCTTAACTTCGACTCAACCTATGAAGCTATCACTAAAGATTGGTTCTTCAACCCAACCATCACTCGCGCGGTGCACGTGGATATTCGCTATATCCTGTGGATGATGGATGAAGTCGACCATGCCGATAACTTAATCCAAGAATTGGATTTAGTGAGAAATTAATACTCTGAGCCAAACACGGATTCAACCCATCTAGTCAAAAGCCGTTCACTGTCATGACAGTGAGCGGCTTTTATTTGGGCTAGTATTTTAAACGCGGATACGCTTTGAGACTGAATGAGTAGACATATCACTTACCGCATTATACCAATCGTATTAAATATCTGTTCATTCAGCGGGAGTTCAACGCGCTTTAGACAAAGCGAAGGCTTGAAGGCATAGTGGTGCTCTGTCGAAAGCCTTAAACGCAGTATAAAGCGCGTTGCCATGCCGTTAACATCAGCCGCCCTCGGGAGCAACACAGGCATCCCACTCCCGTGTTGCATTGACTTAAAAGGGAATAACCATTTCTGCGTCAATGCGCCTTGGATTGAGATGCCTGTGAGGCTCTGAACTGATTAAATATTTAATGTGATTGGTATTCATCCATCGCAAACCAATATCAAACCATATTGACCACAGCTAAATACTGAATTTCAGCCATAAAAAAACACCGCCAAAGCGGTGTTTCTCTTAATACAAGCTAAGATTAAAGCAAGGAGTAATTAAGCTTCTGCAACGATAGAAACTTTAACAACAGCTTTAACTTCAGTGTGTAACTGAACTTCAACTTCGAAGTCGCCAGTAGTACGCAGAGCGCCTAATGGTAAACGAACTTCTGATTTAGCCAGCTCAACACCAGCAGCAGTCACTGCATCAGCGATGTCACGGTTGCCAACTGAACCAAACAGTTTGCCTTCATCACCCGCTTTAGAAGCAATAACAACAGCTTCCAGTGCAGTGATTTTCTCAGCACGTAGGTTAGCAGCAGCTAATTCAGCAGCTAATTTAGCTTCTAATTCAGCGCGACGAGCTTCAAATACTTTAACGTTGCTTTCGTTAGCAACAACAGCTTTACCTTGTGGCAAAAGGTAGTTACGAGCGTAACCAGCTTTAACAGTAACTTGGTCACCCAAGTTGCCTAGGTTAGCGATTTTATCAAGCAGAATAACGTTCATTATCAAATCCTCTATATTCGATTAGGAATACTGCAATTACTGATGTAAATCAGTGTATGGCAGTAGAGAAAGATAACGAGCACGCTTGATAGCGCGAGCTAGTTGGCGCTGATATTTAGCACTAGTACCAGTGATACGGCTAGGAACAATCTTGCCGCTTTCAGTGATGTAGTTCTTTAAAGTAACGATATCTTTGTAATCAATTTCTGCAACACCTTCAGCGGTGAAACGGCAGAACTTGCGACGACGGAAATAACGTGCCATGTTGACAGTCTCCTAAGTTTTCAATTCGACATTTTCGGCATGGATGACTAAGCGGTTCTGACCATTACGCCCCTGTTGAAGCGTCATAAAGCCTTGCACTTGTACTTCCACACCTGCTTTCAGATCTTCTGCGACGCTTTCAAAGCGTGGGCCACTCAATATCACTTGAATTTGTACGTAGACGTTGCGGAGCATTTCGGCTTCATAACGCTGCGATTTGTGTTCCAACATAATCACACTGTGTGCAATACCTGCTGGGCTTTTAAAGCGTCTTGAACGAGTTATCGTTCCTGACAACACCAAGTTATTGGTGGTCACAGATTACCTTACTCAGCGATTTCTTCAGCGTGAGCTTCATCATATGAGCGTTCGCCAGCTGGGCCACGACGTGAATCGCGCTCATCTCTAGCTCTAGCCATTGGAGATGCTTCAGTAACGGCAACTTTAGTACGCATTACCATGTTACGCAGAACTGCGTCGTTGAAACGGAAAGCTGTTTCTAGCTCTTCGATCGTCTCTGCTTTAGCTTCAACGTTCATCAGAACGTAGTGAGCTTTATGCAGGTCAAGGATTGGGTAAGCCAGTTGACGACGGCCCCAATCTTCTAAACGGTGGATTGTGCCGTTAGCTTCGGTGATAACACCTGTGTAACGCTCAATCATACCTGGTACTTGTTCACTTTGATCTGGGTGAACCATAAATACGATTTCGTAATGACGCATTTATTGCTCCTTACGGTTATGTAGCCTCGGTATTGGCTCAGTCAGACCAAATGGAGGCAAGGAACGAAAAATAGTGACTGATTTGAGCGCGAGATAGTACAGAAAGCAAGCCAGAAACTCAAGCAATAACTTTGCCTCGCCAATCAATACAGGTATGATGGCGGTTCGCCTACATTCGGACGTCTGAAATCAGCTAACCAAGAATAAAACATAATGCTAAAAGTTATTGCGCCAATCGGTTTGTTTTTCCTTTCATTTCCAGCGCTTGCGCTTGTTCCACCTGATTATCAGGAACCACCCAGCGATTTTACGGCGGAAATCGAAGCTGGCTTGCAACTGAACACAGGCAATACCGAATCCAGCAGCTTTAATGGTCGAACCCAACTGATTTACGATACAAAGCAAACCAAGCAAGAAGCCACACTAAAAGCCTATTTTGCCTCAGAAAAAAGTCAAACAACCTCCGAAAAATATGAGCTACAGTTACAATCGAGCTATAAACTGACTAAGGGTTATGTCTTCGGACGTGGTGATTTTACTTGGGATCAATTCGGTAGTTACACGCAAATATCAACGCTTTCGAGTGGTTACGGTTTCAATGCTATCAGTAGTTATAAAACAAAACTCAGTCTCGAGTTCGGCCCAGGTTATCGATATAACTTACCTGCAGAGTCGGTAACCATTCCCAACCCTGATGCCGAAAAAGATGTCATTCTTCGTACCGCTGCCAAATTCTCTCAAAAACTACAGGAATACAGCAGTCTCAATGCCGATCTCACTGCGGAAGTGGGCGAGAACAACAACACCCTCACCTTAGATATGAACTATAAAAATCTGGTGTTCCAAGATTGGGCATTTAAGATCGGTATGAACATCAAATACACTGAAGTGGTACCAGAAGGAAGCCAACCCATGGATACCATCACCACCTTCAACTTGCTTTACACTTTTAGATAACTCCTTTTAAAAAATACGACGAAATACATAGACTAACATGACGCTAATAGCCTACTCGGCTGGCGTCTATGTGAATGCTTTACAAGCATCCTCTTGAGTTGTTCCGACATAATTCAGTGATTTTTTGAGCAGTAATGCGCAATTAATCAAGATTTACCAACAATTTGCAACACAACATAAACACTAACCCCTGATATACTCACTCCTCATTATCAATCTAGTTTGTGTTTTCGGAGTTGTATATGACTAATCCGCTGCGCACTTTCGCCTCTTTATATAGCACCACATTATTAATGGTATTAGCCGGCGGCTTGCTTACCACCTATCTTGGGCTCAGGCTCTCAGTGATGAATGTGCCACAAATATGGATTGGCGGCATGATGTCGGCCTACTATGTTGGCCTAGTGGCAGGCTCTAAGATTGGTCATCGACTTATCGCTCAAGTGGGCCATATCCGCGCCTTTGTCGCCAGTGCAGGCATAGTCGCTGCATCGGCATTAGGCCATGCACTCGTGGATGAGCTAGCGGTTTGGCTGCTCCTCAGACTCGTGGTAGGCATGGGGATGATGTGCCAATACATGGTGTTAGAAAGTTGGCTTAACGAACAAGCTGAAAGTAATCAAAGGGGCACAGTGTTTGCGAGTTATATGATCGTATCTTACTTCGGCTTAATCTTGGGCCAAGGTGCGATCAGTATTTTCCCCGAATTAGGACTAGAGCCACTACTGCTTATCGCAATTTGTTTTTCACTCTGTATCGTACCGATTTCACTCACGCGTCGTCTTCACCCTGCGCCCTTAGTGCCAGCCCCACTCAAAATTGCCTATTACTGGAAAAAAGCGCCACAAGCACTCACGACAATCGCGATTGGTAGCATGATAGTGGGTTCGTTTTATGGTCTCGCTCCCGCCTACGCCAGTAACTTAGGTTTACCGCCTGAAAAAGTCGCCACGTATATGACGGCAACGATTTTAGCGGGATTACTGGCACAGTGGCCAATGGGAAAATTGTCCGACATTATGTCCCGCAGTCGCCTTATCCGTATCAACTGTATATTGCTCGGTATCTTAGCCTTAGCTATCGCCTTAACCCCCTATCATCCGGTGATTTCACTGGTGATGACTTTCCTATTTGGTATTTTAGGTTTCACTTTCTATCCGCTCGCCACAGCGCTTGCCAACTCTCGAGTAGAGCAAAATGAGCGGGTAGGCTTATCAGCAACAATATTATTAACCTTCGGCTTAGGCGCCAGTATCGGTCCGCTTATCGCATCGACATTAATGCAATGGTTTGGCAATAACATGTTATATGGCTTTATGTCAGCCTGTACCTTAATACTCTTTGTGCGTTTACGTTATGTACATTCACAGCAAAAAGTCGAAACCAATGTCACCCAAGACTACATAATGGCGACGGGCGACTTAGTCTCGTCACCACTGGCGGCAGCGTTGGACCCACGGGTTGATGTTGAATCAATTCAAGAGCATATGACGCCCAGCGCTAACTTAGATGAATCGGAGCATGATTTAGGGGCCGATGGCGTCGATGACGATATTATCGATGATAATGACAGTGATGAGGAACAACTCGCCTTTAGTTTCGATATTGAGCAAGCAGAGCCTGAAGCCGCTCAAATAGATGAAACTGATAGCAATCAGGTTAACCTAGACAAAGCTCTGACGTAAAAAAGGCCAATAAAAAACGGATTAACTTTATATCGTTAATCCGCCTTTTTTATTACGACCAGTGGTTACTGCAGGTTGTGACTTAAAGCCTGATACTCCATGTGTGAGATCAGGCAAACGTGAGCATATTAGCTACGACGCTGACGCACTGCTTCAAACAAGCAAATACCCGTTGCAACCGATACGTTCAAGCTAGACACACTACCGGCCATAGGGATAGAGATCAGTGAATCGCAAGACTCACGGCTTAATCGGCGTAAACCTTTATCTTCCGCACCCATGGCAATCGCCAATGGCCCCTTGAGATCGGCTTGATAAAGCTCGCAATCTGCCTCGCCCGCAGTGCCCACAATCCACACACCTTTATCCTGCAGGTGACGCATAGTGCGCGCAAGATTAGTCACTTGGAATAAAGGCACTGTTTCCGCAGCGCCACATGCAACTTTACTTACCGTGGCCGTTAAGCCAACTGAATTATCTTTAGGCACGATAATACCTTGCACGCCCGCCGCATCAGCATTACGTAGACAAGCGCCTAAGTTATGGGGATCCGTCACGCCATCCAAAATCAGCAAGAATGCTTGCTCAGTGTTAGCAAGCAGCACATCTAAATCTTGCTCATTCAACACTTTCGCCGCTTTAACGCGCGCGACTATGCCTTGATGTTGACTGCTTTCCGCTTTGTCATCCAAGGCTTTACGAGAAGCGACTTGAATCGTCGTGCCAAAGGCTTTGGCCTGATCGGCCAGTACAGTTAAGCGCTCATCATCACGACCTTGTAAGAGCCACAACTCAATAATGCGTTCAGGGCTGTGTTTTAACAGGGCTTCAACTGCGTGGATCCCAAAAATAATATCTTGTTTTTTCATTTATTTCTTTCTCGTGCTCCGCTTAGCGGCTTTTGGCTTTTTAGCCGGATCTTTTACTGCTGCTTTTTTAGCTTTAGTGCCAGCTTTGGCCTTAGGCTTGGTTTTGCCTGTTTCAGCCTTGGCGCTAGATGCCGCGGTTTTGCCTGCTTTACCTTGCTTAGCGCCTTCACGATTAACGCGCTCACGGGCTGTCATCGGCTTATCACGGCTGGCAGATGCTTTACGTTTACCACCTTTGCCGTCATCACCCAGCATAACCAAATCAATCTGTCTGTCATCTAAGTTGACTGCAGCGACCTTAACCGTCACAGGATCGCCGACTTGATAAACTTGACCTGTGTGCTCACCGATAAGACGTTGACGCATAGGGTCGAATTGGTAGTAATCGCTACCTAGACTTGAGATATGCACTAAGCCATCGATAAACAGTTCATTTAAGCGCACAAACAAACCAAAACTGGTCACTGAGGCAATCACAGCTTCAAAGGTATCGCCGACGTGATCTTGCATAAACTCGCACTTCAGCCAATCGCTAACATCGCGAGTCGCTTCATCGGCACGACGTTCTGTGGTTGAACACTCTTCGCCTAATTGGTCGAGCTCATCGAGTTGATAATGATAGCCACCATCCTGCGTCCACTTCTCAGTGGCTTCGCCTCTTTCCTTCGCCAGTAAATAACGGATCACACGATGTAACACTAAATCCGGATAGCGGCGAATGGGTGAGGTAAAATGCGCATATTCTTCTAAGGCTAAACCGAAGTGACCTTCGTTATCCGGAGTATAAATTGCCTGACGCATAGAGCGCAGTAACATCACTTGGATAAGTTCAGCATCAGGGCGGTCGGCAATTTGCAACATCACATTCTGATAATCTGACGGCGTTGGCTCAAGTCCACCTGGCATGCTTAAACCACGCTCAGCAAGGAACTCTTTAAAGTTCGCCAATTTTTGCTCGGATGGCGCTTCATGCACACGATACAAGACTTCGCCTTTGTGCTTCTTCACAAATTTAGCCGCCGAAACGTTGGCTAAAATCATACATTCTTCAATGATTTTATGAGCTTGATTACGGCCACGCGGCACGATTTTATCAATCTTGCGCTGCTCATTGAAAATGAACTGCGTTTCCATGGTTTCAAACGCAATCGCACCACGCTCAGCTCTTTGCTCATCTAGCGCTAAATACAATGACTGTAAACACTGCAGATGCGGGAACAAGGCTTCATGCTCAGGCGCAATGGGGCCGCCTTCTAACATTGCTGCCACTTGGGTATAAGTGAAACGGGCATGGGAATACATCACAGCCGGATAAAACTTATAACCTGATAACTTACCTTTAGCAGATACGGTCATCTCGGCGACCATACATAAACGGTCGACGTGGGGATTCAGCGAACATAGGCCGTTGGAGATTTTCTCCGGCAACATAGGGATCACTTGCGACGGGAAATACACTGAGTTACCACGGGCACGCGCTTCGGTATCTAAGGCAGAATCGGTACGCACATAATAACTGACGTCCGCAATCGCAACCCATAAACGCCAGCCGCCACCGGCTTTTTTCTCCGCGTACACGGCATCATCAAAATCGCGGGCGTCTTCACCGTCGATAGTCACTAATGGCAGATGACGTAAATCCACACGACCGACTTTATCGGCGTCGGTTACTTCATCGGGAATACGGCGCAGTTTCTTCTCGATCACTGGTGACCAAGTATGGGGTAAATCATAATTACGCAGGGCAATTTCGATTTCCATCCCCGGCGCCATTTGCTTACCGAGCACTTCAGTCACTTTACCCGCAGCCTTAACAAAACGGCCTGGGCGACGCGTTAATTCAACCACAACCACATCGCCTTGGCGGGCGCCGTTGCGATCTTCATTTGCGACTAAAATTTCTTGGGTAATACGCTTATCATCGGCAATAACAAATGCCATACCGCTATCGACATGATAACGGCCAACAATCGCGGCACTTCGCGGCTGGATCAGACGAACCAAACGTGCTTCGCGACGGCCACGACGATCTGTGCCCGCTTTTTGCGCCAGCACTTTATCACCGTGGAAATACATCAGCATGTCGCGGTTCGAAATAAATAAGTCATCACCGCCTTCATCGGGTTTGAAAAAGCCGAAGCCTTCTCTGTGTCCGAGCACAGTGCCGGGGATCAGATCCATTTTCTCGGGTAAGCCATAGCTTTGCCCACGGGTGAACACCAGTTCGCCATCGCGTTCCATCGCACGTAGGCGACGGCGCAAGGCCTCAAGTTGTTCTTCCTCTTGGATGTTTAACGCCGCAGCAATGCTGTCACGAGTGATAGGTGATTTTTGAGAACGTAAGTAATCGAGAATATACTCACGGCTTGGGATAGGGTTTTCGTACTTATCCTGTTCACGCTCAAAATGAGGGTCTTTGATCATTCAATATCCAAATAATGTGTCTCTAGATTAAGAGACCACTTAACGGGTTCGCAACTGTTCTTGCTGGGCCCGCGCCACTGCACTGGGGGGCATTTTAGCTGCTAACACCTGCAGTAAAGACAAGGCTTTATTCTTAGTCGCCTCGTCCGCAAATACATCGTTATATAACCAGTGATAGGCCATCTCGTAATCCCTAGGACTACCATAACCTTCACCGAATAAACGAACTAACATCATACGAGCGGATAAACTGCCACTTGCAGCCGCAGGCAGTAAATAATGCACTGCTCTGTCTTTATTGCGGATGACAAATTTCCCACTCTGATAATACTCGGCAAGCTTTAACATCGCTTCTGAGCTACCTTGTTCGGCCGAGTCACGTAACAAAGCAATACCCTTCACAGGGTTAGCCTTCACACACGTTCCATGATTGAGCATTTCGCCCCAAAGAAATTGATATAAAGGCTGTTTTAAGACTTGGGCTCGCGCCTCAATGTCTTGGACTAACTGGCAATCATCACGTTTCACTTTCGCTAAGTATTGATTGCTACGGATCAAATCAAGCAATTGATCTTGACTATAAATATCCACCGCCTGCGTTTCAGCAAAGCACATTGAAGATACTAAAGGCAGTAGCGCAACGAGTGCTGTACGTAGCATAACGACTCTCAATGACAGTAGGATGAATACTTGCATCGGCAGTATAACCTATTTCTTGAGCTTGAGCTGAATTTCTAACCGCAGAATAAAACAGAGAAAGGTATAAAGAAGCAGAGAAAAAGGCCGTGAAACACGGCCTTAACAGATCTTAATTGAACGGATTAACCAAAATCATGGTTTCGTTACGATCAGGACCCGTAGAGATAATGTCGATAGGTGTTTCTAATAACTCTTCAAGACGCTTGATATAATTGATCGCTGCTTGAGGCAGTTGCTCAATTGATGTCGCGCCAAAAGTCGACTCGCTCCAACCCGGCATAGTTTCATAAACCGGCGTAACCAGTTCATAACCTTCAGCGGCCAGCGGAGTGACTTTAGAGATAGTGCCATCAGGATTCTGATAACCGACACAAATCTTCACTTCTTTCAGACCATCAAGTACATCTAACTTAGTCAAGCAGAAGCCGCTAACACTGTTGATTTGAACTGCGCGGCGCATTGCCACAGCATCCAACCAACCTGGACGACGCTTACGACCCGTTGTTGCACCAAACTCATGACCTTTAGTACCTAAATGATCACCGACTTCACATAATAGTTCAGTTGGGAATGGACCTGCACCTACGCGAGTAGTGTAAGCCTTCATGATACCTAAGACATAGTCTAAGTGACGCGGACCAAAACCTGAACCCGTCGCAACACCACCGGCAGTGGTATTTGAAGAGGTTACAAATGGGTATGTTCCGTGGTCGATGTCGAGTAATGTACCTTGAGCGCCTTCGAACAGAATTGGCTCACCGGCTTTACGCGCAGTATCCAATAGTTCAGTCACATCAACACACATGCTCTTCAGATAATCGGCCATAGCCAAAGCATCTGCTAGCGTTTGCTCGTAATCAACCGCTTCGACTTGATAGTACTCTGTCAGCATAAAGTTATGGTATTTCATAACTTCTTTCAGCTTTTCAGCAAACAGTTCAGCATTGAACAGGTCGCCTACTCGCAGACCGCGACGAGAAATCTTGTCTTCATACGCAGGTCCAATACCACGGCCAGTTGTACCAATAGCTTTATTACCGCGCGCTTTTTCACGGGCAATATCAAGGGCACAATGGAAGGGAAGGATCAGCGGACACGCTTCAGAGATCAACAGACGTTCCTCAACAGGAACTCCACGATCTTTTAGCATGTTGATCTCTTTCATCAGGGCGTCAGGTGCAAGCACCACACCGTTGCCAATAATGCATTTCACATTATCGCGCAAGATACCCGATGGGATCAGATGAAGAACGGTTTTTTCACCGTCGATAACCAAGGTATGACCAGCATTGTGGCCGCCTTGATAGCGAACTACATATTTTGCCTGTTCTGTTAGAAGGTCGACAATCTTACCTTTTCCTTCGTCACCCCATTGGGTGCCGAGAACAACTACGTTTTTGCCCATTATTTGCTGCAAGGTTGCGGTTAAAAAAGAATTTTAACAGATCTTAGTTAATAAGGGCAAGCAGGCTATTTTTCATGCAAAAATAACCCAAAGAACGACTCCAGCCGTGACTAATGCCCCACCAAGTCGCTGGATAACTTGCTGATTTTGATGGGAGAGTTCATTTAAATAACGACGCCATTTATTTGGGAATAATAATGGCCCAAGGCCTTCCAAAACCAACACAAGTGCCACTGCTAGCATAAAAATCTGAAAAGTCATGCTTACCTCAAACTCACTCGCTTAATATAAATTTATTGTATATCAGCATACTCCAACCGAAGAGTTTTCTTATACCGTCAATTTTTAGCCAATAAAAAACCCAGCACAGGCTGGGTTTTTTGATATTCCAAAAACGAATTAACGCTTAGAGAATTGTGGCTTACGACGTGCTTTACGTAGACCCACTTTCTTACGCTCAACTTTACGAGCGTCACGGGTAACGAAACCAGCAGAACGTAGTGATGGACGCAGTGCTTCATCTAATTGCATCAGAGCACGGGTAATACCGTGACGGATTGCGCCTGCTTGGCCAGTGATACCACCGCCTTTAACAGTTACATAGATGTCCAGCTTGTCAGTCATTTCAACTAACTCTAAAGGTTGACGAACAACCATACGAGCAGTTTCACGACCAAAATACTGATCCAAAGGACGTTGATTTACAACGATGTTGCCACTACCTGCTTTAGCGAAAACGCGAGCTGTAGAGGTTTTGCGACGGCCAGTGCCGTAGTACTGAGTTGCAGCCATTTGCTTAATCCCGTTTAGATATCAAGAACTTGAGGTTGTTGTGCAGTGTGGTTATGTTCTGCGCCAGCGTAAACTTTCAGTTTACGGAACATGGCACGGCCCAGAGGACCTTTTGGTAACATACCCTTAACTGCTTTCTCGATGATCATTTCTGGCTTTTGCGCTTGCAGCTTTTCAAAGCTGATTTGCTTAATGCCACCAGGGAAGCCTGAATGCGAGTAGTACGTTTTGCCTTTCGCTTTGTTACCAGTAACAGTCACTTTTTCAGCATTAACAACGATGATGTAATCACCGGTATCAACGTGTGGAGTGTATTCTGGCTTATGCTTACCGCGTAAACGGACAGCGATTTCAGTAGCGATACGACCTAAAGTTTTGCCGTCTGCGTCGACGACGAACCAGTCACGAGTTACAGTTTCTGGTGTAGCAGTAAAAGTCTTCATTATTACAAAAACCCAAAGTTAATTTTCTGTCTCACATGCTGTCTGCATTTGCAAACAACACAAAATTGCCTTTTAGTACCCCTTCGAGCACCGACTTCGGCTTACAACTTCCGCCCAATTGGCGGAGTAACGTGGGCAGGTGGCGGAGTATAGACAAAGCTGAGTTAAAAATCACCTGATATTTTGATAAAAATTA
This sequence comes from Shewanella sp. SM32, assembly GCF_025654235.1. Classification (NCBI taxonomy): domain Bacteria; kingdom Pseudomonadati; phylum Pseudomonadota; class Gammaproteobacteria; order Alteromonadales; family Shewanellaceae; genus Shewanella; species Shewanella sp. SM32. The sequence goes on from NZ_JAKKRO010000024.1 coordinate 37,828, forward strand.
TAAAATATCGACCAATCGGACTTGTCATCCTAAGGATTAACAAGCCTCTGGTGATTTAAGGCCGCAGCTAATGCAAAACTCTTACACTACTGGGTTACGGCAGGTGTTCGGTTTTTAAATAATCGTGGGATTGCATCTCAATTAAGCGTGAACGGCAACGCCTAAATTCGAAGTTAAGCAAACCATCGGCATAAATATCTTCGAGTGGCACTTGAGCCGATACAATCAGCTTCACATTGCGCTCGTAAAATTCGTCGACCATAGCTAAAAAACGTCTTGCGATGTCATCGCCTGTCAAAAAGGCGCCCATTTGTTCTATGCCACTCACGAGGACAGTATGATAAATCCGCGCAAGTTCCATGTAATCACGCTGGCTTCGTGGACCATCACAGAGCGCTCTAAAATCGGCCAACAATACGCCCTGCGCCTGCTGCCGAATACTAATACTGCGGCCTTCTATTTCGATGTCAGCAGTAAGCACCTCAGACTCAGGCGCTAACTGACTAAAATAACGTATAAGATTGGCATCAGCTTGTGCATCTAATGGATGATGATAAATTTCTGCTTGCTCAAGGGTACGCAATCGATAGTCAATGCCAGAATCCACATTGAGCACTTCACAATGTTGATTAATTAAGGCTATCGCAGGTAAGAAACGTGCGCGCTGTAAGCCATTTTTATATAAGTCGTCGGGGATAATATTCGAAGTTGCAACCAGCACAACGCCTTCTTTAAATAACGCTTGAAACAGCGTACCTAATAGCATGGCATCGGTAATATCAGAGACAAAGAATTCATCGAAACAGATAACGCGATATTTCGCAGCCATCTTTTTCGCAATCACCAACAAAGGATCGCGAACGCCTTTTAACTCATCCAAATCTAAATGCAATTGATGCATAAAGCGATGGAAGTGAGCCCGCAATTTTTGTTCACCAGGCAAGGCATCAAAAAAAGTATCCATCAGGTAGGTTTTACCGCGCCCAACTCCGCCCCAAAGATACAGACCTTTAGGTGATGCTGGTGCCGATTTTAAGCCTAATGCGCTAAACAATTTCCCCACAATAGAACTCGGCTCTTCTGCCGTAGTTAAGTCTTCATAGACGCGTTGTAACGCCTTAACGGCAATTTCTTGAGCCGGATCATGGGAAAAACCGTCACGGGTAAGATCTTTTTGATAATGCTGCCAAGGGCTTAACTGAGGCACGTTTAAATTCTCTTATGTCCTTTATTAAAACTGTGACGATATTAGCACGGCCAATATGACGCAGGATATATTAATGCAGAATACGACTTTTACCTTAACGCTAAACTGCATACAAACGTCTAATAAGCATCTATGCTGTAGGTCATTTAAATCGGCAAAATCCGCTGACATTAGGGCTTGAAAAATCCTAATCTCGCCCACAGATTTCTGTTCAGAAACAAGTATGAAACAGCCGATAAAATAGGCTAAAAAAATTAACATTTATTAATATAATGAACTTTTTCAATGAGGTGCGAGTCAGAGTGATTACCTAGGCAAATAGCCGGTACCGATACAGATTTGATCTGGCACTCGCACGATTGCTGATGCATTACATCCAGATCTTTCAACCCTTATTTGGAGTTATGAATAGATGAAAACAAAATTATCTGTACTTTCAGCCGCAATGTTAGCCGCGACCCTGACTATAATGCCTGTCGTCTCACAGGCCGCCATTCCACAGACGGTTGAGGGACAATCCATTCCAAGTCTTGCGCCCATGCTTGAGCGCACGACGCCCGCAGTCGTATCAGTAGCGGTAACGGGGACTCATGTTTCTAAGCAAAGAGTACCTGATGTTTTCCGTTACTTTTTCGGCCCTAATGCGCCACAGGAGCAAGTGCAAGAACGTCCTTTTAGAGGCTTAGGCTCAGGCGTCATTATTGACGCAGAAAAAGGCTATATCGTCACGAACAACCATGTGATTGACGGTGCTGATGATATTCAAGTTGGTCTTCACGATGGCCGTGAAGTAAAAGCAAAACTGATTGGTACTGACTCAGAGTCAGATATCGCATTATTGCAAATTGAAGCGAAAAACCTCATCGCAATCAAAGCCTCTGATTCCGATGATTTACGCGTAGGTGACTTTGCCGTTGCCATTGGTAATCCCTTCGGTTTAGGTCAAACCGTCACCTCGGGCATTGTTAGTGCTTTAGGCCGTAGCGGCTTAGGCATTGAAATGCTGGAAAACTTTATTCAAACCGATGCCGCGATTAACAGTGGTAACTCGGGTGGCGCACTCGTCAATCTTAACGGCGAGTTAATTGGGATTAACACCGCAATCGTAGCACCGGGCGGCGGTAACGTCGGTATTGGCTTTGCCATCCCTGCTAATATGGTGAAAAACCTCGTGGCACAAATTGCCGAACACGGAGAAGTACGCCGCGGTGTATTAGGTATTTCGGGACGTGATCTCGATAGCCAACTCGCCCAAGGTTTCGGTTTAGACACTCAACACGGCGGCTTCGTGAATGAAGTAGCCAAGGGCAGTGCCGCAGAGAAGGCCGGTATAAAAGCAGGTGATATTATCATCAGCGTTGATGGCCGTGGTATTAAGTCATTCCAAGAACTGCGGGCTAAAGTCGCCACTATGGGTGCAGGTGCTAACGTTGAGTTAGGACTCATCCGTGACGGTGATAAGAAAACAGTTAAAGTGACCTTAGGTGAAGCGAGCCAAACCAGTGAAACAGCGGCTGGTGCCGTGCATCCTATGCTGCAAGGTGCGTCCTTAGAAAACTCATCTAAGGGCATTGAAATTACCGATGTCGCACAAGGCTCACCAGCGGCCATGAGTGGCTTACAAAAAGGAGATGTGATTGTCGGTATTAACCGTACTGCGATTAAAGATCTTAAGACACTGAAAGCACAACTTAAAGATCAAGAAGGTGCCGTTGCACTGAAGATAATGCGTGATAAGAGCATGTTGTATTTAGTCCTACGTTAATCGACAAAATAGGCCATTTTTTCTGCCATAGATAAGCATAGGGAGCTTAGGTTCCCTATGCTTACATCGATTAAACATGTTAATCTAACTCACCTTTTTCTAGATCCATCCTGCCATGACTATAAAAGACACTCTGTTATATCTCGGTAAAGCCACCCTTTTCGGCCTTATCATGGCGGCCATGTTTTTATTGGTGACACGTTATTTCGATAACCAATCCCTCGGTAGTAGTCTGCTACAAACCCGTGCCAACAACACAGTCGAGCTATCCTTTGCCAAGGCGGTACGCCGTGCAGCTCCTGCCGTTGTGAATATTTATAGCCTCAGCATAGATCAGAATCGGCCGCTTAATTCAGGCTCACTTCAAGGTCTAGGTTCTGGGGTGATAATGAGTAAAGAAGGTTATATTCTCACTAATTATCATGTCATTAAGAAAGCCGATGAGATTGTTGTCGCCCTGCAAGATGGACGCAAATTTACCTCTGAAGTGGTTGGCTTCGATCCTGAAACCGATTTATCGGTACTTAAAATTGAAGGCGATAACTTACCGATTGTCCCCGTTAATCTCGACAGTCCGCCTCAAGTCGGTGATGTCGTACTCGCTATTGGTAATCCCTACAATTTAGGCCAGACCATTACCCAAGGCATCATCAGTGCCACGGGGCGTAACGGCTTAAGTTCAGGTTACTTAGACTTCCTACAAACCGATGCAGCGATTAATGCGGGTAACTCGGGTGGCGCACTCATTGACACTAACGGCAGCCTTATCGGTATCAATACCGCAGCATTCCAAGTGGGTGAAGAAGGCGGCGGCCACGGGATTAACTTCGCTATCCCGATTAAATTAGCCCACAGCATCATGGGTAAGTTGATTAAAAATGGTCGCGTGATCCGTGGTGCCTTAGGAATTTCTGGCGAGCCGATTAACCCTGTAGTGGCACAAATCCTTAATCTACCCGATCTAAAAGGTGTGCTCGTTACGGGTGTCGATCCTAATGGCCCTGCGGCCCGTGCCCTGCTAATGCCAAGGGATGTGATTATTAAATACGATGGTGAAGATGTGCCAGGCGTTGAAATGCTAATGGACCGCATAGCTGAAACCACACCGGGTAAAAAAGTGATGATGACTGTGATACGCCAAGGTAAACAACAAGAGTTACCTGTGATTATCGATGAGAAGGTTGTGATCGATAACTAGAGTGTCACTCAGTATTACGAGCTCAAATGCAGAAAACAAAAAAACCAGCTTTAAGCTGGTTTTTTAATGATTCAAAATTAGCTTAAGTCAGTAACAGATCACTGAATACGCACAACCTGTGCGCCTAAACCTTGAAACTTATTCTCAATATGCTCATAGCCACGATCTAAGTGATAGATACGATCGACAATCGTCTTACCATCGGCCACTAAGCCCGCAATCACTAGACTCGCTGACGCACGTAAATCCGTCGCCATTACCTGAGCACCACTTAAAGATTCAATCCCTTGAATGATGCAGGTGTTGCCTTCAAGCTCCATGGTAGCGCCCATACGGATAAGTTCAGGCACATGCATAAAACGATTTTCGAAGATAGTCTCAGTTATGGTTGCCGTGCCTTGTGCTAAGGCATTGAGCACACAAAACTGCGCCTGCATATCGGTTGGGAAACCAGGATAAGGTGCAGTCTTGATATTCACCGCCTTCGGACGTTTACCCTGCATATCGAGCTCAATCCAATCTTCGCCCGTAGTAATCGTCGCGCCTGCATCTTCAAGTTTTGCGATAACCGACTCCAGTGAAGCAGGATCGGCTTTTAAACAACGAATACGGCCACGAGTCACCGCAGCGGCCACCAAAAATGAACCGGTTTCGATACGATCTGGCATCACGCGGTAATTACAGCCCTGTAAACGCTCAACCCCTTGAATACGCAATGTCGCACTGCCTACACCAGTGATTTTTGCACCCATGGCAATTAAGCAATTAGCGAGATCGATCACTTCAGGTTCACGGGCCGCGTTTTCAATCACGGTTTCGCCATCGGCTAATGCTGCGGCCATCAGTAAGTTTTCGGTCGCACCAACACTCACCATGTCCATAAAGATATGTGCGCCTTTAAGACGACCATCAACACGGGCCTTGATATAACCTTCTTTCACTTCAATCTTGGCGCCCATCATTTCGAGGCCATGTAAGTGCAAGTTCACTGGTCTTGCGCCAATGGCACAGCCACCAGGCAATGACACGTCAGCAGTACCATAACGAGCCAATAACGGCCCTAAGATCAAGATAGAAGCACGCATGGTTTTCACTAGATCATAGGGAGCGCAAAACTCATTCAGATTAGTGGTAGAAATGCGGATCTGTCCGTCACCGAGTTCAGTCACTTCAGCGCCGAGACAGCGTAATAATTTACAGCTCGTACTCACATCACGCAGATTGGGCACGTTAGAAACCACAAAATCGGTTTCAGCCAATACACCCGCCATCAGAATAGGCAAAGCTGCATTTTTAGCACCCGAAATAATCACATCACCGGCAAGCGGGGGGCTTGCCTGAATTGTTAGTTTATCCACTTTTCCTCACTAGCTAGGCATGTTGAAAACTTTTTCGCGTTTCCATTGAGTCGGCGTGAAAGTTTTGATCGTTAATGCATGTAATTCACCGCTGGCAATGTGTGCCGTCAACGGTGCATAAATGGCTTGTTGCTGTTTGACTCGGCTCATACCATCGAAGCATTCACCTACGGCGATCACTTTATAATGGCTACCATCCGAGCTAGCGTGAACTTCTTCAAGCCCTAACGCATCACGTAAAATCTGTTCGATTAAGCTGCATTCCATGAAATCTATTACCCTATTCTCAATGCGCTTCTTCGGTAAAGAAGGCATCTAAATCATATAAATCAATTAGTTTTTTAAGTTGTGGTGAAGCAGAACTCAATACAAGTTGGCTGCGATGTTCACGCACTAACGCCAGCAAAAATGCCATGCCAGCGCTATCACTGTATTCGAGCCCAGACAGAGACAATATCTGGGTTGACTCATTTAGCAGTTGTTGCCGCTGTGGCCAAAGTGTAATGACATCGGCTTGGGTTATGCGCCCTTTAAGATGACAAACTGTCCCCTGTTGCACAAATTCAATCACGACTGTGACTTCCCAGACTTAGCCTTCATGACCACTTTCTCTTTAGTGCGATCTTCGAGCATCTTAATCACGGGATCGATACCCTGTTGGCGAATTAGATTAGAGATTTCCGACTGCTTAGAAGACAGTAAGCTCACACCTTCGGCAACTAAATCAAATGCCTTCCATGAGTCATCCTTTAAACGGCGCGCCTTAAACAATAGTTTAATCGGTGGGCGACCGGCTTCGATGATCTGCACGTTTACATCGACCATTTTCTCTTTGCTGAAATCAATCCCAGGTGAGAATTCCACTTTTTGATTAGTATATTCAGTAAAGGCTTGGGCATAAGTAGAGATTAAATAACCTTCAAAAGCATTGACGAAACGATTGCGTTGCTCTTCGGTTGAATCCTTAAGATATTGGCCTAATACCTTATAAGAAGCGTATTTATAATCGACATAAGGCATGAGTTCTTCACGAACAATCACCTTTAAATGGTCTGAATTTGCGTCGATTAATGCTTTATCTTTGTGAAAACGATCGAAGGTTTTATTGGCAACGGCTTTCACCATGGCATACGGATCTGTCGTATCGACAACCACATCAGCGGCAACTGCGCTCGTTGCCCCTAAAACCATCACTAACGGCAATAAAAAACGAGATAAGTTTTTAAACATAGCGGTAACCCCTATTTATCCTTCGAACCCATACTATATAAGAACTGACCAATCAGCTCCTCCAACACTAATGCCGAACGAGTGTCGTCAATCTTATCGCCATCTTTCAGCATACTGACATCATCGTCGACAAAACCCGGTGTTAACCCTAAGAATTGTTCGCCCAACAAACCCGAAGTCAAAATGGCTAAACTACTGGTTTCAGGGAATTTATCGTAACGCTTGTCCATCACTAATGTGACCACAGCCACTAACTTAACTGGGTCTAAATCTATGCTGCTCACTCGGCCAACGACAACACCGCCAACCTTGACTGGCGAACGCACCTTCAAACCACCAATGTTGGTAAAATTGGCTTGTATGGTATAAGTGCTATCGCTGCTTTTCACTTCAATATTGGCGACGTTAAAGACTAAGACCAAAAAAGCGGCCAATCCTGTTAAAAGAAACACACCCACTAATAATTCAATTTTTCGTGTCAACATGTTCAGCTACCACTCTGTTAATCCATCTAACCTGTGTCGAAATCCGCAGTGTTCCGTTAGCGGCCAAACATCAGGGCTGTCAGTAAAAAATCCAATGCCAATACAGCGAGGCTCGACTGAACGACAGTCTGGGTCGTTGCACGGCTGATGCCTTCCGGATTTGGGATCACTTGATAACCGCGATATAACGCAATCCAAGTGACCACTACGGCAAACACACCACTTTTGATCAAGCAGTTAACTATGTCCTGACGCCATTCGACAGACGCCTGCAGAATCGACCAAAACGCACCACTGTCGATCCCTTTCCATTCCACGCCAACAAGGTGCCCGCCATAAATACCTACAGCGGTAAACATCAACGCCAGCAATGGCATACTGATCACTCCAGCCCAAAAGCGCGGTGCAATAATCTGCCTTAATGGGTCAATCGCCATCATTTCTAAACTGGAAAGCTGCTCAGTGCTTTTCATTAAACCAATTTCAGCGGTTAATGCTGAACCCGCCCGTCCCGCAAACAATAACGCGGTAACAACTGGCCCTAACTCACGCAGTAAACTGAGCGCCACCATAGGACCTAAGCTTTCTTCGGTGCCAAAACCAACTAAGATGTTATAGCCTTGCAGTGCGAGCACCATGCCGATAAAGAGTCCTGAGACTAAAATAATCACCATGGATTGCACACCGACCACATAAATCTGGCGCACTAATAATGGAAAACCTTTACGCACGCGTGGCCAGCGAAAAATCGCCCCCCACAGCATAAGGCCTGCACGGCCAAAACCGAGCACTAGCTCAATCGCGCTGCGGCCTAAGTCGGCAATACTGTCGATTAACTTCACTTGCCAACTCCTTTTGCCATTAATTCTTGCTGGTAATCATTTGCCGGGTAATGGAACGGCACAGGGCCGTCCGGAGCACCTTGAATAAACTGTTTCAGCTGCGGATTATCAGCGTACTTTAATTCTTCAGGGGTGCCGTGGGCGATGACTTTTTTGTCAGCCACCACATATACATAATCGGCAATGCCAAGCACTTCATCCACATCGTGGGACACTACAATTGAAGTCAGATTCAGCGCATCGGATAACTCACGAATAAGCTTTACTAACACACCCATCGATATTGGGTCTTGCCCTGCAAAAGGCTCATCGTACATCACCATTTCAGGTTCAAGCGCTATGGCTCTAGCCAATGCGGCGCGGCGTTGCATACCACCGGATAACTCGCTTGGCATCATCTGAGCTGCACCACGTAAACCTACGGCTTCAAGCTTCATCAACACGATAGTGCGAATAATGTCTTCAGGCAGTCCAGAATGTTCACGCAGCGCAAACGCCACGTTATCGAACACATTAATGTCGGTAAACAGCGCGCCACTTTGAAACAGCATGCTCATCTGCTTACGCAGACTAAATAATTCATTACGACTCACGCCATGGATATCGTGACCGTCGAATAACACTTGTCCATGGTCAGGCGTTAATTGGCCGCCAATCAATTTCAACAGGGTCGTTTTGCCTATGCCGCTCGGCCCCATGATCGCCGTCACCTTGCCCCTTGGAATGGACAGGCTAATATCTTCATATATCACACGCTGACCGCGGCTAAACCCCAAATTACGGATCTCAACCAACGGCGTTTGTTCTTGAGTCATGCTTGATTCCGACATTTGCAAATGAGGTGATCCTAGTCTTCCGAGACTGACCAATCGAAGAGCCGCAAATTGTACGTAATTGCGCTTTAACCTACAACCGAATCGACACTATCGCCCTGCGATACTTTCAATTTGCCTCATTTACAGCGAAAATGCGCCCTAAGTTTTCACTCTGCACAGGTAAAATGTTACTTAATGTTTTCAACCTAGTTGCAGAATTGGCAGTATTGGCTAATTCGTTCGCACTTAGCTCACTCTTCGCCCACGTTTATCGGGGAGAGTCGATACGCAATTGCGCAATAGAGGCATCCCATAGGGTAATACCCGCTGCGATATGGGATAAATCCATTGAAATAAACGACAAAGACGATGATATTGCTCAAGGCCTTCTGCCGCTAAACACGTTATTGTGCATGAATAGCTAACGCAGCTGAACTTGACGAGTCGGATCAATCGCTCTAGCCTTCCGCAATTGTTTTGCTGTTTTCGGTAATTAACCACAGCAAGACATAAGCTAAATTGTCTGAAAACAAACTAATACTTGGCAGAAAGCCTATTACATATCATCTTTATCGCGTACCAAATTGTGCTATTCCAATCCCATCAATGGGGCGACAAAGACAATGCAAAAAGAGAGATAGACATGGTAGACAAATCACAACTGCGCCAATGGGGTTGTAAAGTTATCGACATTGAAAAGTCAGCCCTAGACAATCTTTATCAATATGTTGATTCGGCTGAATTTGCAGAGGCTTGCGAGTTGATCCTCAACTGCACAGGCAAAGTGATTGTCATGGGAATGGGCAAATCGGGCCATATCGGCAATAAGATTTCTGCCACCCTCGCCAGCACAGGAACGCCCGCATTTTTTGTGCATCCGGGGGAAGCCAGCCACGGCGATCTGGGTGTATTGGCCGATAACGATGTGATTTTAGCGATTTCAAATTCTGGTGAGTCGAGTGAAATCCTCACCTTAATGCCAGTCATCCAACGTATGGGCGTGCCTGTTATTGCGGTAACGGGTAAACCCGAATCGAATATGGCGCGATTATCTAAAGTGCATTTATGTATTGAAGTCCCAGAAGAGGCTTGCCCACTTGGACTTGCCCCAACGTCGAGCACTACCGCGACCTTAGTGATGGGCGATGCCATCGCCATTGCGCTACTACAAGCGAAAGGCTTTACCCGTGATGATTTTGCAATGTCCCATCCTGGCGGTGCTTTAGGACGCAAGTTATTGTTAAAAGTCTGCGATGTCATGCACAGCGGTGATGACTTACCGCTCGTTAACCACGATATTTGCATCACAGAAGCCCTGTACGAAATCTCCAAGAAAGGCTTAGGCATGACGGCGATTATCGATGATCAGCGCAAGCTGGTTGGTATCTTCACCGACGGTGATTTACGCCGCGTTATTGATGCCGAAGTGAATTTACGCACGACGCCCATTGCCGATGTGATGACCCGTAACTGCGTCACGATCACAGATAATGTGTTGGCCGCCCAAGCACTGCAAGTGATGGACTCAAAAAATATCAACGGATTAATTGTTATCGATAAAGATCGCCATCCTATTGGCGCTCTTAACATGCTCGATATGGTAAAAGCAGGAGTCATTTAATGCCACAGCAAGGATTTTACGGCCCAATCAGTGATGATGTGTGGCAACGGGCGCAAAAGATTAAACTGTTAATCTGTGATGTCGATGGGGTGTTTTCCGACGGCCGTATTTACTTGAGCAATAGCGGCGAAGAGCTCAAAGCCTTCCATACCCGTGACGGTTATGGCGTGCGCTCACTACTCACCAGCGGTTTCAACCTCGCCGTGATCACAGGACGTCAATCCAAAATCGTTGAAAACCGTATGACAGCCCTTGGTGTTACCCATATTTACCAAGGCGTAGACAATAAGTTCGAGCCCTATGAAGCATTGCTCGCACTTTATGGTGTCACCCCAGAAGAAGTGGCTTATATCGGTGATGATATTGTCGATCTCCCCGTGATGAATGTCGTCGGTTTAGCGGTCAGTGTTGCTGACGGCCACCCCTATGTACGCCAACACGCCCATTTTGTGACTACGCTCAATGGTGGCCACGGTGCACTGCGTGAACTCACAGATCTGTTACTCCTAAGTCAAAATAAATTCACTTCGGCCCATGGAATGAGTATATGAGTCGTGTGACACTCGCGATTATCGCTTTTTTTGGAACCGCACTAGCGCTTTACTGGCAGGTCCAGAACAAACACAGCGGTGATTCCGATAACAGAGTAAAAGATCAAAATACCCCAGATTTCATCGTTGAAGATCTGCGCAGTGTTGAGTTCAATGAGCAAGGACTAGTGAATAGCCGTGTGACGGCGAAACACATGGAACATTATGATTCAACGAATCAAACTTTCTTTACTCAACCTGTTTATCTTGTTTATCCAGACCAAGGTAAAGCACAATGGCAACTCAGGGCAGATCAGGGCAAGCTAAACAAGGAAACTGGCAAGGTTGTATTAGAAAATAATGTTATTATCGATGCCATTAGCCCAGAAGAACCGATTCAGACCTTGTCCACCAGTTATCTGGAACTCGATCTCAACACTATGATAATGACCTCTGACCGTACCATTTACGTCACAGGGAAAGATTTTAATATTCAAGGCCAAGGCCTTTATGCCGACCTCAACGCGCAAGAAGTGCAATTGACCAGTCAGGTAGTAGGAACATATGAAGCAAAATAACGTATTACTTGCCAGCCTAATGCTAATTATGAGCATGAGTGCTTTCGCGAAAGTGGGCGACTTAAAGCAAGAAGTCAAAATTAAAGCTGTGAGCCAAACTGCGGATATCAAAAACAACCAGATCATCTTCTTTGGTCCGGTGGAAGTTACCCAAGGCTCAATAAAAATCCAAGCAAATGAACTGCGTGCATTTTCCGCTGAAGGTGAAAATAGCAAAACTTTAGTCGCCACAGGCAACCCTGCTACGTATAGCCAGATATTAGACGATGGCCGTCCTGCATCGGCGAGCGCGAAAGAAATTCGTTACGATATGGCAAGCCGCACCTTAACTCTGAAAGGTATGGCGTCATTAGATCAAGCGGGTAGCCAAGTTACAGGCAATTTAATCCGCTATAACATGATTCAACAGAAATTGATGGCCGAGAGTACTGGCAGTGGTGACGATCGCGTGATCACTATTATTCAGCCAGAAAACTATCAAGATGATGCTAAATCAGATGCTCCAGCGGATAAACCTGTAAAAAAGCAGGACTCTAAATGACCCAAATCACCTTAAGAGCACAAAATCTGGCAAAAAGTTACAAGAGTCGCCAAGTGGTTAAAGACGTCAGTCTGACGGTAAAAACCGGTCAAGTCGTTGGCCTACTCGGTCCAAACGGTGCCGGTAAAACCACGACCTTTTACATGGTTGTCGGGCTAGTGAAGAGCGATAAGGGGCATATCTTTATCGACGATGATGATTTAACCGCAGATCCTATGCATCTGCGTGCCCGCAAAGGCATAGGTTACTTACCGCAGGAAGCCAGTATCTTTCGTAAGCTAACTGTTCATGACAACATCATGGCCGTACTGCAAACTCGTAAAGAACTTAAAAACGAAGAACGAGAAGAAGAACTAGAACATCTGCTCGAAGAGTTTCATATCACCCACATCCGTGACAGCCAAGGCATGTCATTGTCGGGTGGCGAACGTCGTCGCGTCGAAATTGCGCGGGCTTTAGCCGCTAATCCTAAGTTCATTTTGCTCGATGAACCGTTTGCCGGCGTCGATCCTATTTCGGTTATCGACATCAAGAAGATTATCGAACAACTCAAAAGTCGCGGCCTTGGCGTACTGATCACAGACCATAATGTCCGCGAGACATTAGATGTATGTGAACATGCTTATATTGTGAGTCACGGAAACCTGATTGCCGAAGGAACTCCAGCAGAGATCTTAGACAATCAGCAAGTTAGGGCTGTGTACTTAGGTGAACAATTCAGGCTATAGTTAATCGAGCGAAGCCAATGGAGGCAATTTATACCGCCATTGGGCTTCACTCAAAATGATAATAAGCGACCTCATCCAACAATAATAACGTAGGGATCAGCGGTAACATGAAAGCGTCACTCCAGCTCAAACTGGGTCAACAGTTAACCATGACGCCACAACTACAACAGGCTATACGTCTGTTGCAACTGTCGTCATTAGAACTGCAGCAAGAGATCCAGCAAGCATTAGATTCTAATCCCCTTCTCGAGCTGGAAGAGGATCAATTCGACGCCACTAAAACCCCTGTAAACCAAACGCTATCCGATACGGATTTCAGTGAATCTAGCACTCTGCCACCAGAAAAAGACAGCTCCACCATAGATACGGCAGAGTCGCTAACCAAAGAATCCATGCCCGATGAGCTCCCCATGGACACCACATGGGATGAAGTGTTTACCGCCTCCCCAAACTCAGGCCCCGGCGGCAGTCGTGAAGACGATATGCCCTTCCAAGGCGAGACCAGTGAAGGTTTGTACGAACACTTAGAATGGCAAAAAAACCTCACGCCGTTTTCTGAAACCGATTTAGCCATTGCCACCGCCATTATTGATGCCATCGACGATCAGGGCTATCTCACCCAAAGCACTGAAGAAATTCTCGAAGCCATGGGCAATCCTGAAGTTGAGCTTGACGAAGTCGAAGCCGTACTCAAGCGTATTCAGCATTTTGATCCCATAGGCGTTGCCGCCCGCGATTTAAGTGAATGCCTGCTGATCCAACTGTCGCATTTCGCCGCTGATACTCCCAACCTAGAAAACGCCCGTATGCTGATCAAAGATCATTTAGATCTGATCGCCGCCCGTGATTTTAGGTTATTGATGCGTAAGACTAAATTAAAAGAAGATGAATTAAGGGATGGTATAGCACTTATCCAAACCCTCAATCCTCGCCCAGGTTTGTTGATCACGCCCAATAATGACGAATACGTTATCCCAGATGTGTCTGTGTCGAAGAAAAATGGCCGCTGGGTCGTTGAGCTTAATCCTGACTGCATGCCAAAAATCAATGTAAATCAACATTATGCTTCTATGGCACGCAGTACCAAAAACCAAGCCGATAGCCAATTTATTCGCGGCCATCTGCAAGAGGCTAAATGGTTTATTAAGAGCTTAGAAAGCCGTAACGATACTTTGCTTAAAGTTGCTAATTGCATAGTGCAATATCAGCAAGGTTTCTTTGAGTATGGTGAAGAAGCCATGAAGCCTATGGTGCTTAACGATATTGCCGAAGCGGTAGAAATGCATGAGTCCACCATCTCACGGGTCACAACTCAAAAATACATGCATACCCCTAAGGGACTTTTTGAACTAAAATACTTCTTCTCTAGCCACGTCGGTACTGACGATGGTGGTGAGTGCTCATCCACAGCAATCAGAGCCTTTATAAAGAAACTGGTGGCAGCGGAAAACCAGAAAAAACCATTAAGCGATAGTAAGATGGCACAACTTCTGGCAGAACAAGGGATCAACGTAGCCCGCAGAACCATTGCGAAGTACCGAGAGGCTATGCTTATTCCACCTTCTAATCAGCGTAAAAGTTTATAACCTACAGTGGATATCGGAGGACGTTTCTATGCAAATAAACCTAAGTGGACACCATGTCGAAATTACCGAATCGTTACGTGCATATGTAGAAGAAAAGTTTTCAAAACTTGAACGCCATTTCGAACAGATCAATAATGTGCACGTTGTGCTCAATGTTGAGAAAATGCAACAGATTGCCGAAGCGAGAATAAACCTCATAGGTGGTGAAGTTTTTGCTACTTCAGAGCATGCTGACATGTATGCCGCTATAGACGCCCTGATTGACAAGCTTGACCGTCAGGTTATTAAACACAAAGAGAAGTTAACAAAACACTAATAATGGAACTTTGTACCATACTGCGGCCGGAGTGCACTACCTGCGCCACTCCGGGCAGCAAGAAAAAGGTACTGGAACTCATCAGCGACTTAGTCGCTGCCCAGTACCCGACCCTCTCATCTCAAGAGATATTCGAAAGCCTAGTGGCGCGCGAAAAGATGGGGAGCACAGGTATAGGTAACGGCATCGCCATTCCACATGGTCGACTAGCCGATATAGATCAGCCCATTGCCATACTAATTAAGTGTGAAGAGCCGATAGCATTTGATGCTATCGATAAGCAACCTGTTGATATTTTATTTGCACTACTGGTGCCTGCAGACCAATGTCAGCAGCACTTAAGTACCTTGTCTTGCATGGCCGAAAAGCTGAGCGACAAGCAAATATTAAAGCAATTACGCAAGACGCATGATGAAACGGAACTCTATCAGGTAATCACTGGATGAAACTGGTCATAGTGTCGGGCCGCTCAGGCTCAGGCAAATCTGTCGCCCTTAGGGTACTCGAAGATCTCGGCTATTATTGTGTCGATAACCTTCCCTTGCCATTGATTGGCAGTTTGCTTGAGCAACTCAAAGGCAGAAACGATCTCGTCGCCATCAGTGTCGACGTGCGTAACATGCCTGAGCAGGATAAGGTCTTAGTAAAACAACTCGCTAGCCTACCTCCAGATACTGAGTTAACGAGCTTCTTCCTTAACTCCAGCGATAAAATTCTGCTCAAGCGTTACAGCGAAACCCGCCGTTTGCATCCTTTGTCGAAGAGCCGAGTCTCTTTGCAAGAAGCGATAAAGCTGGAGGGGAAACTGCTCGAGCCTATGTCAAAACTGGTCGATCACTACATAGATACGTCGAATTTGAATATCTATGATTTAAGCGACCAAGTCAGACAAATTCTCCTTGGTAGTGTCGATAAAGAACTCGTGATCAACTTCGAGTCCTTTGGCTTTAAGCACGGAATGCCCACCGAAGCCGACTTTATGTTCGATGTGCGCTTCCTGCCCAATCCCCACTGGGAGTTGGCGCTGCGGCCATTGACTGGCTTAGATGAACCCGTAGCTGAGTTCTTAAATCGTCAACCACTGGTTAATAAGTTCATCTGGCAAATCGAAAATTTACTGGAGACTTGGCTGCCGCACCTCGAGCGTAACAATCGCAGTTATTTAACGGTAGCCATTGGCTGCACAGGTGGACAGCACAGATCGGTTTACGTCGCAGAGCAATTGGCCAAACGCTTTAGTAACGGTAAACATAAAGTTTATACCCGTCATCGAGAGCTCAATAATGCCAAAACTTGAACGTCAGATAACCATCTGTAATAAGCTCGGTTTACATGCCCGTGCCGCCACTAAGTTGGTGGTACTGGCTTCCGAGTTTGATGCGACCATCACCTTAATCCAAGGCGATAAACAAGCATCGGCCGCCAGTGTACTTGGCTTACTGATGCTTGAAACTGGCATGGGTAAGACCATCAAGCTTATCGCCGAAGGCCCAGATGCAGAGCCGGCTCTCGATGCCATTTGTGCCTTAATCGACGCTAAGTTTGACGAAGCCTGTTAGTTTCACTTCACACTAAGCACTTCATCGTTAGTTTCACTTCATGTCTAGTTTAAAAAACTTGCCATTCACACATGGCAAAACATTTGTCGCTCGACGATACAAGCCACAGGCGATTACACTAGCGGTCATTGCGCTGGCGCTGGCCTTAACCTTACCTTAGCCGTCTTAATCTGTGTCATCGACTGACGCTTAGTCACCGTAAAATCCTAGCCCAACACTAAGATCTCAAACCAATTTGCCGCACAATGGAGGACAAATGCCCGTAGATAATGCAGAAAACGATCACACCGGACATAGTCTTGACCAGTTAAACCAAGCGCTTAGCAGCGGCATGTTCGTACACGTGCGCAATATGCTGCAAAAAATGGCCGCCTCAGATATCGCGCTGATCTTAGAATCATCACCGCCAAGTGCCAGACAAGTATTGTGGCAGCTCATCGATCAGGAACAAATAGGCGACATACTCGATGAGTTGAGTGAAGAGCTCAAAGACCCACTGATCCGCAGCATGAGCCCTGAGCGAGTCGCGAAAGCGACAGCAAGCATGGACACCGACGATCTCGCCTATATTCTGCGAAGTCTTCCCGACGCCGTTTACAAACAAGTGTTGCAGTCGATGACGGAGCAAAATCGCCTGAGGGTAGAACAAGCTCTATCTTATCCAGATGAGACCGCCGGCAGCTTGATGAACACGGATACTGTCACCTTAAGACCCGATGTGAATATCGATGTGGTGCTGCGCTATCTTCGGCAAAGGGGCAACCTACCCGACACCACAGATACCTTATATGTGGTCGACAAACAGGACAAAGTCCTTGGCGGTGTTAGGCTGGCAGATCTGCTGACTTGCGCGCCAAGCACCACAATTCGCAATATCATGGATCCCAATATTCAAAGTATTCCGGTGAGCATGTCCGACAGCGAAGTCGCGCAGAAATTCGAACGCAATGACTGGGTATCGGCACCTGTCGTCGACAGTGATGGTAAGCTGCTCGGGCGTATCACAATCGATGACGTAGTCGATGTTATCCGCGAAGATGCTGAACATTCCATGATGGGTATGGCGGGGATGGACGGAGATGAAGATACCTTTGGTCCTGTACTAAAAAGTACCCTACGTCGCTCGCTCTGGCTCACCATAAACTTATTCGCCGCCCTGCTCGCATCGTCGGTCAGCAATATGTTTGAAGGCACTATTGAGCAATTTGCCACTATCGCCATCCTAATGACGATTGTCCCTAGCATGGGCGGTGTTGCCGGTAATCAGACCTTAGCGCTCGTGATCCGCGGTATTGCTTTAGGCCATATCGGCCAAAGCAACGCTCGCTGGCTTATCGGTAAAGAGCTATCGATTGGTTTTCTCAATGGTTTGATGTGGTCGATTTTAGTCTTTGTCGCCGTGTGGCTATGGAAGGATGATATGGCACTGGCGGGCTTAATTGGTAGCGCCATGCTGATCAACATGACAGTAGCAGGGCTTGCAGGTGCGAGTATTCCATTGATTTTAAAAAGACTTAAAATCGATCCTGCCCTCGCTGGCGGTATGGTGCTCACTACAGTCACTGACGTGGTTGGCCTGTTCGCCTTCCTCGGGTTAGCGACGCTCTACCTGATGAACTAACGCTTTAACCGTTTGAGCTAATAACAAAAACGGCACCTCAAAGGTGCCGTTTTTTATCCCGCTGGAAAACTAAAGAAGGCTATTTTGCCGGAGGTTGAAAACCATAACTGCTCAAAATCGCTTGGCCTTTGGTCGATAGAATAAACTCAGCTAACGGCTTAGCGGCAGTATTAGCGCCTTGTAAAACCAGTAAACCATAGTCGGCACCCACGGCGAGTTCCAGCGGTAAGTCGATGATTTGTAAACTCGGCACTTCTTTTTTAGCCAGCACAGCATTAGTGCAATAGGTTAAAAAGATATCCGCTTGCTTGTTTTCCATCACCCAGCCATAGGGGTTGCGATCTTTAGGCGGTTTAACGCTCTCAGGGCCGCCCGTCAGTTGTAATGCCTTGGTCTCTAACGCGGCTTTCGCATTGGGTTTTACCGCTTCGGCCTTAGCAAAAACGGCCCAGGCATAATCACCCGCGGGGTCGGCTTTCGGGGTTGAGGTGCCGACTTTAATCTTAGAATCTAACAAGGTATCGAGTAACGTCGCACTCGTCACCTGAACTGTGTCTTGGGTAATTGCGCAGAGTTGATTACGGGCAAACATTTGCACCGCTTCGCCCTGACCCGAATCCACTAATGCCTGTGGATGTTTCATATTTGCCGAGGCAAAGATATCAACTTTCTCGCCCTCTTGAATGCGTTTTAACAATAAACCTGAGGGCGCATATTGCGCTACAACACTCATTTGCGACTGTGCTTGATAAGCAGCAATAATATCACTCATCGCAGCCTTTAAACTGCCTGCGGCGCGCAGTTCTATCGGCGCGACTCCTGTGGTCAGTTCGGCTTTCATCGGCACTCCTTGTACAGCTGTCACCATGATGACAGGACTTAAACTCAAGGCTACTAACACATTTTTGCTTATCATAGTCATATTCTCCTTTAGACACTAAAAGTCATTCTTGGGACTTATTCCCATACAGAACGTGAAATCGATAAAGGGATCAAGCTGAACTCATCCCAAGGTAATTAGCAGTGATATGTTTGTGGTGCAGGTCACTCAAGGTGCGCTTCATAAAGGACAAATTGTCTAATTGAAGCACAGCAAGCTAATCATTCAATTAGCCCATCACTGAAAACAAAAAAGTCGCCCAAGGCGACTTTTTCAGCGAGAACTTTGTGCTTAGACCAGACTATTTACCCGTTGGTATTAGTACGATCTCAACGCGGCGGTTTTGTGCGCGGCCATTTGCATTGGCATTTGATGCAATAGGACTCGCTTCACCCATACCTTTTGATTTTACACGGGCAGAGGCAACGCCTTTATTCATCAAGTAATTACCCACTTCGCTAGCACGGACCTGTGACAGACGTAAATTGTAAGAGTCTGAACCACTACTGTCAGTATAACCTAATATGTTGAGCTGCGTTTTGCTGTATTCCTTGGCCACAACCGCCACTGAATTCAGCACGCGTTTAGCACCGTCACTTAACTCGGTTTGATCTACGCCGAAGGTCACTTCATTAGGCATATTCAAAATGATGTTATCGCCGTTACGGGTCACACTCACGCCCGTTGAGGCTAATTGTTGGCGTAATTTAGTCTCTTGCACATCCATGTAATAACCAATACCACCACCGACTGCAGCGCCCGATGCTGCACCAATTAAGGCACCTTTACCGCGGTCGCTCTTGCTCGAAGATACCACTCCAATTGCGGCACCCGCGACGGCACCAATCAATGCGCCACTGGTCGCTTTAGCGGTTTGTTCTTCGTTTGAATAGGGATTGATTGTTGTACAACCCGATGCAACTAGCGCAGTCGTCAATACCACTATGGCTAACAGGGATGGTTTAGATTGCACTGCCTGAAAACACTTCATCATTTATAACCTCTTTATATGATTGATGACTGTGAATACCGCTCAAAAGGGCAAGAAATATCACGTCCATTAGGTAATACGAATGACCTAGGGATTGCCACAAAGCAGGCAGTATATAAGCAATTGCGCTGGAGACAATCCTTTATCCATCTTCAATTATGCTAATCCAGATTTTAGTCAGCAAAGATACAGATTTCGGGCTTCAATCATGGCTTGTACCGCCCAATGTCATATCAAGTCTATGGCACCGAAATAGTGCACCTTGCACCTTTATTGGCGGCACTAAAAAATAACGCTGTTTTAATCGAAGGCGCAATCCAATGATTTAAAAGGTTAAAATAAAAATTAGAATATTGGCACGAATTTTACATACTACTAAGTGAGTAGACAGTCAGACGCGGTAAACATCGCCGAAAAACTAGAGTCGACTTCAACAGGATTAATCCAAATTAAATGGACCTATCGAGACAGAAAATGGGCTCGAGTATTTAGGGTCATGAAGGAGGAAGTATGAAAACGGTCATGAACTTTATCGCACTATGTCGCCACGAATGGATTTGTCTGCGCCATCTAGGTCTGAGCCAGTGGGATTTAGAACAGCGTCACTATCATCAATAAAAGGCAACGCAAACGGTCATATTTTGGTTCGAAGGCAGTAAAAGAGGGAACGCTCATGGGAATCGCAGAAAATAGTCTCAAGCTACATGTTATCACCGAGGTTAAAGTACAAGGTCGCTTACTGTCGGATGTTGCACGCCAATACGGTTTATCTGCCAAGGCAGTCTACCAATGGGTGCGAGAAAGCGATCTGCAACCCCAGCAAAGAGAATGCGCATTAATGAGTGAGATTGCCCAGCTACAGAAAAAAATTAAACAGCTCAATCAAGAGCTACGCACGATAGGTTAGCCTGTACAACAAGCTAAACGTGCCCGAATAGACAAGGCCGGACGAGATTGCATATCGCCCTGCTGATAACGCTAACGATGTAAAAGATGTGCTAACAACAATAATAACAGCGCCCTTTTTAGTCCGGCCTTGTCGTCCAAATTGATGAACCCAGCGAAGATTGGGAAATAGTATTAACAGCAACAAACGGATAGGGACAATGCAAAAGTTTCGGCAAGACTAGGGAGGGAGTTATCTCCCCCAAGATCAAATATGTGAATTGTGCTCCCCCAAGTCATGAACATATTTCTCTCTCTGGCCTTGTCATTTTATTCACAGGATCAATGATGATCCAGCACTGCAATGAGTGTGGTGCGCCAAGGAAGGCCGTGATTGGTATTACATAGATTGACTGAAGAGTGACCAAGGTTTCGGCAAGGATTGAGGGAGTTATCTTCCCCAAAGATTAAATATGTGAATTGTGCTCCCCCAAGTCATGAACATATTTCTCTCTCAGCTCTTGTCCTTTTATTACACTGTTCGATGATTGCTAGCTTGTTTGTAGCAACAAGGATGGCCCCAGCTTCCATCGGGGATTAAGCCAAGGATTGGCTAACGCCAAAAATTAAATAACAATAATAAAATCAACAATAAAAATAATAATTTCACTTAATTTTTAGCATAAAAAAGACGCTACTTTGAGCGTCTTTTTTATGGGTGAAAAACAACGACTGACGATTAATAGTCTTCTTCGTTTGCCTCTTGGATCCGCTGCTTACGCTCTTGTGCCTCTTCAAAGGCTGCTTGGATTTCTTCCAAGACCGCACTAACATCGGCTTCGACCAGCACTTCGGTAAACTCACCCGTTAATGGTGTTTCAGGCTTCAATTCACCGGCTTCAAACAGGGCCCAAATTTCTTTGGCGTATTGTGTTTTTAACAGCTCAGGAGCATACAAACCATAGTATTGAGTCATGTTATTCACATCACGCGCTAACATCCATTTAGCATGGTTATTTGCAGCGGCATCGACGGCCTGAGGTAAGTCGATAATCACTGGCCCTTCACTATCAACTAACACGTTAAACTCAGACAAGTCACCGTGCACTAACCCCGCACAGAGCATACGTTTAACATAGGTCATCACCAACGCATGATCCTTCAAGGCTTTTTCTGCCGACATACTGACATCGTTTAATCTCGGCGCGACATTGCCCTCGGCATCCGTCACTAACTCCATCAGCAACACGCCATCGAAACAACCATAAGGCGTTGGCACACGCACACCCGCATTCGCTAAACGGTAAAGTGCTTCAACTTCAGCATTTTGCCAAGCTTCTTCCTGCTGATCGCGGCCAAATTTAGACCCTTTTTCCATCGCACGTGCGCGACGACTGTTACGGACTTTTCGGCCTTCTTGATATAACACAGCTTGCTTAAAACTGCGCTTGTCCGCTTCTTTATAGACTTTGGCACAGCGGATATCATCACCACTGCGTACAACGTACACAGTCGCTTCTTTACCGCTCATTAACTGGCTAATGACCTCATCGACCAGTCCTTCATCAACCAGGGGTTGGATTCGTTTCGGAGTTTTCATAGCGCCCTTATACCTTACTTAGGCATGATATGGAATACTGCGGGCAAATCTTCATACAAAAGCGGTCTCCAGCGGAAGTTTGATGAATATAGTTTAGGATTGTTAAACGAATTTTAAGTAAAAACTAATGCACTTGCGTGTTAAACACAATACCAGATTTACTCAGCGCTTTGGCAAAGAAAGAGACTGAAAATACCACTTTAACTAAAAGAATATTCTTTTATGCTCACCCCAATAAAACCAGACTCAAAACGACAAGCCATATTCCACGGCGAATATGCCAATCCAAGCCAGTTGAAATAATACCCAGAGCTAAATTGGTGCAGGAACTTAACTCAAACAAACAAGGCAATCACACTGCCCACGGTCGCCGCCGCTTTCAATATTTGGCCTGCACTGTAATAGGTGTCGTTTGAACTCTTAACGTCATCTACATCATCCGCACTAGGCTCAGATATTTTACTCCTTGCAGTGCCATCAAAACTGACCTCAGCTTTGGGAGCCGCCAGCCCTAATGCACCATAGGTAAAGGATTTAAGTCCGCTTGGCTCGGCGGTATCAAGGGATTGATGAGACGACTTAACTGCCGGTAATGAAGCAGAATACGCAGATGAAATATGTGAAATCATAGCGAGCACCAAAGCAGACATTTAAAGTGTTAACCACAAACTAACACAATATCAGCTGGTTATCATGCATTCATCCGCTAAACTGTGATGGATTCTGCCCAACAAAACGCATCTATGACAGTATAAATGGCGGTATATATAGCTAGATCTCTCCCATAAGAGCCTTTATCCTAAACGCCACAACATATAGAGAACTTATCCATGCACTATCCCAGCATTTTCCTCGCACTTTCAGTCCTATCCCTGACTCAATGCAGCAGCTTATCTATTGAAGAATGCGCCAATAGTGATTGGTTTGCCCTTGGGCTTGCCGATGGCAACCGTGGGACAAGTTCTGGGCAATTAAATCAATATCAAAAAGATTGTCGTGAATTTAATCTCAGTGTCGATACCGCGCAGTGGAAACAAGGATACCAGCAAGGGTTAGCCAGTTACTGCGTGCCAGAAAATGGCTACCGCGTGGGCTTAGCGGGAGAAAGTTATTATGGGGTTTGCAGTAATAACCAGTTTGTTGAGCGCTATAACCAAGGCCATCAACAATACCTGACCAACAAACGTTTAACTGAGATTGCCGATCGCTTAAATACCATAGAGAGGGAAATAAGCAGTCTTGATGGCAAGATCAATAATCTCACCGACAAGGCTGACTTATTGAAACAGAAAAACAGCCTACTCAACGAAAAAAACCAACTGTTAGATGAAAGATCTCGCCTACGCAGACCTGATATGCGCTTCGAATTTAGATTTTAAGCCATAAAAAACACTGAACCCAATAAGGACTCAGGGCGTTAGCTTCGCAGCTCGTTATTTTTGCGGTATTCCACTACTTGTAACCTTGAACATTTGACCCAAAGCGACCAATTTAGACTTTCTAAACGCAGGCGAGCGCAGAAAAAACACATAGTAGAGTAGGCTGGCGGACGTCCATGCTATGGCTAAACTCCATAAATCATGACTCAAGAAGTGGGCGCCGCGTAACTCTTGGCCAATGCCAAATACTAGGCCCAAACTCAAACCAAAGATTAATCCAAACTTAGCTAAATGCGGGCGATACTCACGCAGCACGTAATACAAGGCAACCCAAGCAAACCCGCCGCTGGCATGGCCACCCGGGAAACATTGACCAAACTCAGCACTTTTAGGTAAACGAGAAAACAAGGATGAATGCATCATCTGGCCGCCAAACTCAATCACATCCCACGGGCAGGTCATGTGAGTAATGCTTTTGCCAATTCGGACCAGCAACACACTCGCCAATACGCTACTAAATAGGTAAATCAGGCCCTTGCGGTACGGTTTTACCCTGTCACTTCGAAAACTAAAGGCAATGCCGACTACGACACTCACCGCCAGCAAGATGACAAAGTTACGCCCAGTGACATGCAGTAAATCTTCGGTCAACCAATATCCTCTCAATGGCCAAGAGTCGATGCCCCCTTGCCAATGAAATAACAAAGTCGCGACTTTCATATCAGCGTGAGTCCATTCAAGCCCCACTATGATCACTGCAAACACTAAAAGCGGCGTAATTAAATGCCCCTTAGCAAAATCCATAAATGTCATCATAACTTTATCTTTCAGATAGTTATTCACTAATAAATCCAAAAATCAGAACATTTAGTGTTAGAGTACCGTTGAATTCTTACCTAACACTTAAGAGATTTAGCAGCGCAGCATTTAAGATAGAACCGAGATTTTGCAGTAACTAAATTTATCGAAAAGACTCACATCATGAGTAAAAAGACTATAGTTTATGAATAGTATCGCGCCTCTAGGACTGAGCATTCATGCCATACAACCTCGCCATTAACCAGTTTCAAAAAGATCGTTTATTTGCCGACATTGCGATCGACACAGACAAAATCGTTGTTCCCCAAGAAATGGTTGATAACTGGCAACAAACCTTAGATTTGCTCTCTGAATTAGTCGACACTCCCGCCGCTTTGATCATGCGTGTCCATCAAACCGATATTGAGGTCTTTACCTCGAGCCGCACCCAAGGTAATCCCTATAAAAAACATGATAAAGACAGTTTAGGCCACGGACTTTACTGCGAAACAGTGATCAAAGAAGGTAAGGAACTCCACATTCCTAATGCCCTAAAGGATAAAAACTGGGACAAAAATCCTGACATTAAACTCGGCATGATCGCATACTGTGGTTTACCTTTACGTTGGCCAGATGGCAGTGCCTTTGGCACTATCTGCATGCTCGATAGCCAAGAGCATAATTACCGCCAATCTTTTCGCAGCTTACTCGCTCGGTTTCAAAATGGTATCGAAGCTAACCTAGTCACCCTTTATCAACAGGCTAAGCTACAACTGCACAATCAGCAGCTAGAGCAAAAAGTACAACAGCGCACCCATGAACTCGCCGAACTTAGCGGCAAGCTCATCAAAGAAATCGAAAACCGCACCTCCACCGAAACCTCACTGGAATACCATAAAAGCTACGATCCGCTCACGGGATTACCCAACCGCATCAATTTGATTAATAGTCTGTCGATCATGCTCGAAAAAGTGAATCGCAAAGAAAAGATTTCAGTACTCTATCTTGGGCTGCGTAATTTCAAATCCATCAACGACAGTTATGGTTACCTGATTGGCGATAAAATTCTCACTATTCTCAGCCAACGTTTACAGCACTATACCGATGAAAACACCTTTATCGCCCGCATCGCTGGCGCCGAATTTGTGATTATTCAAGCCCACAAACCTTCGAATAACGAAACCAATAAACTCATCAATAAAGTGCTTAACTGCTGTAATACCCCCTTTGGTGTGGCTGATTTTGTTATCACGATTCCCTCGAGTATGGGTATAGCACAAGCACCTCTGGATGGTATCGATGCCGCCATCCTGCTGCAAAAAGCCGGAGCGGCCATGACGATCAGCAAGGCTGATGGCTCAACTCACAGCTTCTTTAATCAAGATACACAAGCCGCTTTAAACCTACGCTATCAACTTGAATCCCACTTGGTCGATGCACTGAACAAGAACGAGTTAAGCCTGCATTACCAACCCTTTATTAACTTAAAGACGAAGCAAGTGATTGGTGCCGAAGCCCTACTGCGCTGGCATAATCCCATCCTTGGCAATGTCGCCCCAGACAGATTCATCGCCTTAGCTGAACGTAATGGGCAGATTATCGATATTGGCAATTTTGTATTGCATACCGCGCTGTCTCAGGCGGCAAAATGGTGTCGCGAGGTAGGCCAAGAGTTTAAAATCGCCATCAATATTTCCCCTTTGCAAATGCGCAATCCCCGCTTTAGCGAACACATAGCCGACTTACTCACCCTCTATCAATTGCCCCCCACCGCCTTAGAACTTGAAATTACCGAAGGCATGCTGATGCAGGATGAACACATTGCCCACAATGCCATCCAAAAACTACAAGAACTCGGTATCCGCATCTCCCTAGATGATTTTGGCACAGGCTACTCATCCTTAAGTTATCTACAAAAATACTCTTTCGACACCTTAAAAATCGATCGCTGCTTTATTAGTAAACTCGAAGAAAACGAACAAAATAGAGAGTTAACCAAGGCAATTATTGCCATTGGTAAGAAACTGGACTTGGAAGTGATCGCCGAAGGCGTAGAAACCCTAGAACAAGATGCCTTTATTCGTCACGAAGAATGCGACTTAGGCCAAGGCTACCTCTACGGTAAACCCATTACCGCAACACAGTTTGAGCAGGCATTTATCCATAAAAAAGAGCATTAAGTTCATCCTTAATGCTCTTTTTTATTTCGCGAATTAAAACCGACTGAATAATGCTGCGTGAATTGTCATTTCCACAGAATGTTATAACTCACATTTGTACAAAAGTGAGCTAGTTTTTTTACTCTAATTCGTGGAGTTCGGATTAAAATTTCTATGGGTTATCACCTTACAAACGCAAACCAACTGTTTTACGTCCGTTTAAGCAACTTATTATGGTCTCTTGCTAACCACCACAAAAATAAGATTGCTTGTAATCCCGAAATACCTGCATAAAACAAAAACAATTCAATTTTCATAGAAGGTAGTGAAATCAGAATACCGAAAGCTAGAATCCCTAAAAAATAACACCATTTATTCTGATTAAAGAACTTTACTGCCACCCAATGCACAGGAAAGCCAATTAACATCCATCCAATAATTGAGAATATAAAATGGAACACTAAAACAAAATGTATTGATTCATAGAAGTATTTAAAATCCATTGTTATTAAGTCAGATTCATTACTCCAGTAAAACAGCATAATTGGAACAAAACATATTGCTATAGCAATAAACACAGCTCGTAAAAAGTGCTCCAAATTCACAACCTCTCCCTGAGAACATAACACCGCAAGCGGCGAGCGTTAGCGAGTCCAGCACCGAAGGTGCGATGCTGACTTGCCTTGTTAACTTTTTGCATACTCTACAACTAAAGACAGCGGTAACAAAACAATAACTGCCAACAAGAAATAACAACAAAGATAAAACACTCCGTAATAAACTGAATTTGTTATCTTACAAGCTAACTCCAATCTACGGGTGCCTAGCAGAGACGGAAAATAACTAGAAAACAGATTAATCGCATCAGCATTCTCTTCAAAGAGTTTCACTAAGAAAAGCCTTAGCGTTGTGATAATCATTACCATCCCTGCAAGGACAAAGGTTAAAAATAATAACCACTCAGCCATTTCAAAAGCTGTAACACCAACGAATGCAGCAAGAACAAGTAACATAGTGCCGATAACCCACTAGCGATAATAGCTTGCCGCCTTTTTTGTAAGGGCCTGATAGCAAAATTTAAGCGGTGCTTGAGGGTGCATAGTTCTTCCATAAAGTTAACGCCCGCAGCACGCGCGGCTTTGTAGTGAAGGCGGAGCTGCAACGAAAAGGCCGTCGCTGTGCCTGCGATTGTTAGGCATTTCTACTTCCGGCCCCTCGAAATATAGTCGGCATATTCATCTTGAATCATAAACTCGTTCAATAACCTTTCAGATGATCCTGCGAATCGTTGCTCAATAAACTCTATCGCTTGGCCAAATGAAGTGAATGATTTGACCTCATTGGCATCCTCTAGCTCTAGATCTGGATCTAGTGGACCAAACTCATAAATATTAAGGAATGATTCATCACCCAAATCAGCAGTTTCGTAAACTGAAACATCTATTTCGGATTTGGGACCTCGAACGCTTAGCCATTGAATACCAGCACGGCCATACCGTTCACAGCCACCAAGAAAGCACTCAACTGCTTTCCCTCGCTTAAGCGCCGACTCGGCTTCTTGAAGATTAAGGTATCTACGGCTCATTGTGTATGCCTAACGCCGCGCTCTGAAGAATCCCCTGATGATTTACAAATAAATCATCAAATTAGGGTGGAAGCGCATCTTGTTGCATGATCAAATGGTTTCGCTAAAAACTACACTTGGACAACAAGATGCGCGAAGCCAATATCCTACAACATTCTTTACACCAATACTGCCCAGAACTTCACCTAAAACGATTAAACAGCTTGATGCTGGCCTCTAAGGCACTGATTGAATGTAAGACACTGACCTTGACTGAGTTAGGTCGAAA